>CAYUME010000020.1:0-17824 GCA_964445475.1 uncultured Planctomycetia bacterium | reverse complement strand
CCTCTCCCTCCCGCGGCCGTCCTCCTGACGGCCCTCCTCGCCGCAGCCTGCTCGGGCGACAAGCCGCCCGCCCCGACGGCGTCCCCCGCCGCCCCGGCCGCCGAGCCGGGCGCCGACAAGGCCGTGCCCCCCATCCCCGACGCCGCCATCGCCGAGAAGCTCGTCTCCCGCCCCCTCGCCTCCCCGCGCAGCGACGTCGCCGGCGCCCCCAACCTCGCCCAGGTCTCCCCCGTCCTCTGGCGCAGCGCGCAACCCACCGCCGAGGGGTTCAAGAACCTCAAGGCGCTCGGCATCCGGACCGTCGTCAACCTCCGCAACGTCTCCTCCGACCGCGACGAACTGCAGGGCCTCGGCCTCCGCTACGCCCACATCCACTTCGCCACGTGGCACGCCGAGGACGAGGACGTCGTGAAGTTCCTCAAGATCCTCGCGGACCCCGCCAACCATCCCGTCCTCGTCCACTGCCAGCACGGCGCGGACCGGACGGGGACGATGGTGGCGATCTACCGCGTGACGCGCGAAGGGTGGACGATGGAGGAGGCGATGCAGGAACTGCCGCGGTTCGGATTCCACACGATCTGGACGAACCTCCGGGAGTACCTGACCACGTACGATGCGGCGGCCATGCAGAAGAAAGTGGAGGCGTCGCCCGAGCCGGCGGTGGAGGTGGTGCCGTAGCGCGGTCCCGGCCCGCGCCCCACCACCCCTCCGACTCGTCCATCTTTCGTGCCGCTTTGTCCATTTTCCCCCTTCCTCCATTCCGCTAGAATACATTTGGTATTCTGGAAACAGGCGCCGGACCGGCGGACGGGTTGTGACATCGGGAGAATGCGCCCCATGCGAAAACACCTGCTGCTCGCGGCGCTGGCCGCCCTCGGGGGGACGTCCGGCGCGCGAGCCGAGCCGGCGAAAGCGCTCGACGCGGACCCGCACCTCGCCGGCTGGTGGACGCTCGACGAAACCGCGGGGACAAAGGCCGCCGACGCCTCGCCGCACGCGCGCCACGGCGCCCTCCTGGACGGCCTGACCTTTGAGGCCCAGTCGGTCCCGGGCCGCATCGGCAAGGCGCTTCAGTTCGACGGCAAGACGGGGCTCATCGAGATCACCGGCTACAAGGGCATCCCCGGCACGAAGCCCCGCACCGTCGCCGCCTGGCTGAAGACGAAGCGCAATCGCGGCGAGATCCTCGGATGGGGGGCGGACGACTGCGGCAAGATGTGGATCTTCGGGTTCATCCGCGGCCGTGTCGGTATCAATCCCCTCGGCGGCTACTATTACATGAACGACGAGACCCACGACGACCGCTGGCACCACGTGGCCGCCGTCATGACGGCGGGCGACCCGCCCAACCTGAACGACAACGTCACCCTCTACCTCAACGGCGCCCCCGCGAAGCTCCACGACATCGGGCTGCTGGACCTCTGGCCCCTCGAGACCGGCAACGCGGTCGATGTCCGGATCGGCAAGGGTCTCGAGGGCGCCCTCGACGACCTCCGGCTCTACGAGCGCGCCCTGAGCCGGGACGAGATCCACGCCCTTTACGACGTCAAATAATCCCGGGAGGTGAACCATGGCAGGGCGAGCCCTCAACCGGCGGACGTTCATGGGCGATTGCGCGAAGGCCGCCGCGGGCCTGGCGGCGGGGCTCGGCGCCTCCGTCCCGGCCCTCCGCGCCGCCGAGACGCCGGCCGTCGACACGTCAAAGATCCTCAACTACAACCCCGGCATGGAGTACCGCCGGCAGGGATCCACCAACCTGATGGTCTCCGCCGTCTGCCTCGGCGGCCACTCGCGGAGCAGCGTGAAGGAGCGGACCGAGATCGTCAGCCGCTGCATCGACGCGGGCATCAACTACATCGACGCCTGCACGCACGGCGAGGTCTGCCGCGACGCCGAGGCCCTCCGGGGCCGCCGCGACAAGATGTACCTCTCCCTCTCTCACTGCGGCAAGGAAGCCCGGAACGAGGAGTTCCGCACCACCACGAAGCTGCTGGAGTCGCTCGACGAGACGCTGCGGGACTCCAAGCAGGACTACACCGACCTCTGGCGGATCACCTGCTTCGAGCCCGGCGGGCGCCACGACTTCAACACCTCCTGCGAGATCGTGGAGGCGCTGCAGCAGGCCAAGCAGCAGGGCAAGACCCGCTTCGTCGGCTTCTCCACGCACGACCGCCGCTGGATCAAGTTCATGGTCGAGTACTTCCCGCAGATCGACTGCGTCTGCTTCCCCTTCACCACGATGAGCAAGAAGGCGCCGACGGACAGCGTCTTCGACGCCCTGAAGAAATGCGACGTGGGCGCCTTCGGCATCAAGCCCTACGGAGCCGGGTCCCTCTTCCGGGGCGACGCGGAGGAGAACAACAAGCGGGCCCGCCTCGCCCTCCGCTACATCCTCCACACCCAGACCGTCATCCCCATCCCCGGCCTCAACAGCCTCGAGCAGGTCGAGAACGCCGTCAAGGCCGTCCAGGAGCGCCGCGAGCTCGATCTCCAGGAGAAGGCCGAACTGGACGGCCTCAACCGGCAGATGTGGGCCGGCCTGCCGCCCGGCTACCAGTGGCTGCGGGACTGGACTTCCGTATAGCACCCGATACGGAAAGGGCGCATGCGAAACGCTCCCGGCTTCGCGGCGGCCGCCGCCCTGGCCCTCCTGTTGGCCTGCCAACAGCCGCCCCCCCCGACGGTCCACCCGACAGGTCCCGGCGACGCGACCGGGAACGCCCCCGCGCCCCGCCCTCGAACCGTCGACCCGCCGCCGCCGGCCGCCGCCCCGGCTGCAAAACCGGCGGAGCCCCTCCTGCTGCTCGACGAGGAAACGCCCGCGGGCCCCGGCGCGCCCGGGGCCGACAACCGGCGGTGCCACGTCTGCCACCTGAACTACATCGACGAGCCCATGGCCGTCGCCCACGCCCGCGTCGACGTCGGCTGCGCGAAATGCCACGGCCCGTCCGACGCCCACATCGCCGACGAGTCCTGGGCCTCGGGAGGCAACGGGACCGCGCCCGATATTATGTACCCTCCGGACAAGATCAACCCCGGCTGCATCGCCTGCCACCCCCGCGAGAAGCTCAGCCCGAAGGACCACCGGGACTTCTTCCTCGGGAAGATCCCCCAGAAGCTCTGCACGGACTGCCACGCGGAGATGCACCGCCTGCTCGAGCGCACGTGCAAGTGGAAGTGACCCGATTCCGCCTCCGACCGCAAGAAAAACAACCGGATCCCGCGACGATTCTCCCATCCCGTTTCACGCCAGTCACTTGAGACCCGACTATCTCCCCTCGGATTTGCCCTCTATTATGCATGGTGTAAACTTATGGGTAGGCTTGTCCGAGTTGCGCCAGGGTGCCATGCAGGAAAGGGGGATGCTATGGAATGCCGGGCCCGTGTCCTTCTGCCGTCTCATGTCCGTGAGGCGCTCCAACAATTGGCGAGACAGGCGGGCATGACGATCCACGAATACATGCGCTACATCCTGGTCAACTACGTGCGGACCGAGGAGTCCCGGGGCCGCATCGCGGTCCCGCCTCCCGTCCAGACCTCAGCCTCTACGTCGCGCAGGACGCGCATCAAGCCGCCCCAGTCGGGCATGTCGAGAGCCTGGGGGGCCCAGCTCTGAGCGGCAGGCGGCAACCGGTCAACCCGACCTCCGGCGGGCTCCTTGACGGCCTCTCCTGGACGGAGATCTCTGCAAGTTTTGGCCCCCCTCGCGAGTGGGTAATCGAGGTCGTCGTCCCCGCCCCGGGGGCGGCCTCGAAATCTGCGCGGGCCTCATCTCCACCGTGCAGGAGATTTTCCCCTCGGGGGTTACGCATGATCCCGCGTTCGGCCCGCATGCTGCTGCCGCTCCTGCTGGCCGGCGCGGCGCACGCCGCCCCGACGCGGGATCCGCTCGATCCCCGCGGCGCGATCCATATCCCCATCGGCGTCCCCGACACCGTCGATACCCTCAAGACTTTCGTCGAGGCCGAGGGGTGCTTCTCCCCCGGCTGCGGGAGCTACGGCCTCTACGTGTGGGCCTTCGATCCCGGCACCAAGCGGCTCATCGCCCCCACCCAGGACGGCGTTCCTTGCGAGCACGGCCTGACGCCGGAGGGATATCTGATCCCCTGGACCCGGTGGCCCGCGGGCGGCGTGACCGTCACGACCTCCGTCTGCGAAGTCCGACGCGCGAGCCCCGCCGGGGACGTCTTCGTCGTCGGCGCGAAGGCAGCGCTCGCGAACCCCGGCGCCGAGGAGAAGACGATCGCCCTCTTCGTCGCCCTCCGACCCCTCGGCCCCGCCGGCTTCGACGTGAGATCCATCTCCGCCGACGGCGGCGACGCCCTCCTCGTCGACGGCCACCCCGCCCTCGTCTGCGACGAGAAACCCGCCGCGCTCGGCGTCGCCGGGGAGGACGTCGTCGGCCGCCTCGCCGCGGAGGGGAAGGTCCCCGCCGAGACCGCCGCGCGATCCGACGCCGGCCTCTGCTCCGGCGCCGTCCGGTACGACCTCGCGATCGCCCCGGAAAAGACCGTCGAGATCGGCTTCGTCTGCCCCGTCCTCCCCGGCCGCCGCGCCGTCGGCCACCGCTGGGACGGCGAGAGCGCGTGGGCGCAGTTCGACCTCAACGCCCCCAACCCGGCCGAGGGCGGACACCTCCAGCCCGACCCCGGCCTCGCCTACTATCGCGCGCTGAAGGCCGGCGCGCTCTTCGCCGAGGCGACGGCCTGCGGGAAGGACCTCGCCGGGCGCGTGACGATCGCCCTCCCCGATCCCCGCTGGGCGCAGGCCCTCGCCGCCATCCTCGGCCACGCGGCGATGGCGATGAACGAGGGCGCCCCCGACGTCGCCGTCGTCAACTACAACGTCTTCAACCGCGACGGCGTCTACGTCGCCAACATCCTCCAGAAGGCCGGACGCCTCGACCTCGCGGAGAAGGCGATCGACTATTTCCTCGCCCACCCGTTCAACGGCCGCGTCCAGGTCGAAGCCGACAACCCCGGCCAGGTCCTCTGGGCGATGGGCGAGCACTGGCGCCTGGGGCGCGACCGGGCCTGGCTCGCGCGCGTCTACCCCGCCGCGGCGAAGCTCGCCGCGATGATCCGCTACTACCGCACCGCGCCCCCGCCGCACTGGGTCCGGGCGACCAGCCTCGCGTTCGGCGACGCCCTCCCGGCGGACGCGCCCGGCGCGAAACCGGCCGACCGGAACCAGGTCCTCCAGCCCGGCGCCTGCGACGGCGTCAACCCGAACTACACCGAGGCCTTCGACGTGGCCGGTCTCCGCGCCGCCGTGGCGCTCGCGAAGGCCCTCGAAAAGGCCGAGGATGCGGACGCGTGGGAGCGGCTCGCCGGGAGCCTGATGGAGGCGTACGACAAGCGCTTCGGCGCCAAGCTCCCCGCCGGCTACGGCAGCTACTCCGTCCTCTGGCCTTGCCGCCTCTATCCGCTCGGCACGGGAAAGGGCTTCGACGCCTTCAAGGGCGTGGGCGCCCAGAAGCCCGCCAGGTGGCGCTATTTCCCCCTCGCCACCGCCCACCAGGGGCTGCTGGCCGGCAGCCGCGATGCCGCCTGGAAGACGATCGACATCCACCTCGACCACGGGCAGATGCGCGGCTGGTACGCCTTCGACGAGGGGGGCCGGAGCGGCTCAGGCGGCTGGAATCACCTGCGCACGACCTGGAACGGCGACGTCGCCATGCCCCACGGCTGGGCGGTCGCCGAGATGTGGCTTCTCCTCCGCGACGCCCTCGCCTTCGAGGACGACGACCGCCTCGTCCTCCTCCCCGGCGTCCCGCCCGTCTGGTTTCGGAAGGGGATGTCCATCGACAACATGCCCACGCACTTCGGCCCGCTCGGGCTGACGTACAAGGCAACGGGCAACACCGCGTCCCTCTCGCTCGCCGGCCCGGCCGCGCCGCCCGGCGGCTTCGTCCTCCGCCTGCCGCGCGGGCTGGAGGCCCGGGTCGAGGCCGACGGCCAGCCGGTGCCGCGCGCGGAGACCGGCGACGTCGCGCTGCCCGCGGGGACGAAGGAGGTCCGGATCACCTTCGCGGGATGACACGCCACCGCGCGGGGGGCGGCCCTTGTGGCCGCCCGGACGTGGTGCTCGCTCCATTGCCGTGCGGGTTGCGTCTCGCCGCACGGGAAGCGTCAACGGGAAGACACGACGTCCGGGCGGGGACAAGCCCCGCCTCTCGCCCGTTTCATCACCTGCTCATTTTGTCTTTGCACGCCCCCCCCACAGGCTATAATCCCCACTCGAACCCCGGTGCGACCGTTGTCGTGTAATCCCCGGTCGCCCTCTCCATCAGGAGCCCGCCCATGCGCCGCCTCCTCCCCGCCGCCGCCCTGGCCCTCCTCCCCGCCCTCGCCGGCGCGGAGACGCTCGTCACCTTCAAGAAGATCCAGCTCACCGACAAGTTCTACAGCGAGGGCGCGGCCTGTGCCGACTTCAACCACGACGGCAAGATGGACGCCGTCGCCGGGCCCTTCATCTATTTCGGGCCCGACTTCCAGAGGAAGATCGAGATCTACCCCGCCCAGGCCTTCGAAAAGAAGGACTACTCGAAGAACTTCCTCTGCTTCGCGCCCGACATGAACGGCGACGGCTGGGCCGATGTCCTCGTCTACGGCTTCCCCGGCGAGCCCGCCGCCTGGTACGAGAATCCCAAGGGCAAGGAAGGGCCCTGGGTAAAGCGCGACGCCCTCCCCGGCCTCGACAATGAGTCCCCCATGTATGGCGACGTCAGCGGCGACGGCAAGCCCGACATCGTCTGCATGAACGGCGGCGCCCTCGGCTACGCCACGGCCGACGCCGACCCGGCCAAGCCCTGGATCTTCCACGCCGTCACCCCCAAGGACAAGAAGCGCCAGCGCTTCTCCCACGGCATCGGCTTCGGCGACCTCAACGGGGACGGCCGGACCGACCTCCTCGAGCAGGACGGATGGTGGGAACAGCCCGCCGCGCCCGCCGCCGACGGCCTCTGGAAGCACCATCCCTTCAAGTTCGCCCCCGCCGCCGCCCAGATGCTCGTCGTCGACGTCGACGGCGACAAGGACAACGACATCATCACGGCGATCCACTGCCACAACTACGGCATCACCTGGTACGAGAGCGTCCAGGAGGGCGGAGAGATCGCCTTCAAGCCGCATGTCGTCATCGGCGAGAAGCCCGAGGACAGCCCCTACGGGCTCCGCTTCTCCCAGGCCCACGCCTTCGACCTGGCCGACTTCGACGGCGACGGCGTCCTGGACTTCGTCACCGGCAAGCGCCACTGGGCGCACGGGGAGAAGGGCGACAAGGAGCCCGGCGCCCCCGCGGTCATCTACTGGTTCCGCATCGCCCGCTCCCCCCAGGGCGTCGACATGGTCCCCCATCTCGTCGACGACAAGTCCGGCGTCGGCACCCAGGTCATGGCCGCCGACATGAACGGCGACAAGATCCCCGACCTCGTCGTCGCCAACAAGACCGGCGCCTACGTCTTCCTGGCATCGCGGAAGTCCGTCGGCAAGGCGGAGTGGGAGAAGGCCCAGCCGAAAAAGACGGCTCCCTAGTCATGCCGAAAACGGCCGCGGTCGTCGTCGCGCTGGATACGCACGGGGCGGAGGCCGCCTTCGTCCGTGACCACCTCCGCAGGAACGGCCTCCGCGTCCTCGTCGTCGACGCGGGCACGGCCGGTGAGCCGGCCTTCCGGCCGGATGTCGACCGCCGGTCCCTGTTCGCCGCGGCCGGCCTCCAGGTCGACGCGATCCGGGCCATGGGGGACCGCGCGGAGGCGGCGGTCGCGACGACCTCGGCGCTCGGCGCCCTCCTCCCGCGGCTTCTGGCCGCCCGGAAGATCCACGGCGTGATCGCCCTCGCAGGCGACGCGCTCGGCGACGCCGCGGAGGCCGCCCTGCGGGCGCTTCCGCTCGGCACCCCCCGGATCCTGGTCGTCACCCGCCCCTCCGACAGCACGCCCCCCGACGCCGCGTCCGACACCCTCCGGCTGGTCTGCCCCGCCGGCCTCACGGGCCTGAACCGCCTCTCCCGCCCGGTCCTGGCCAACGCGGCGAACGCGGTCGCGGGCATGGTGCGTGGCCCGGCCGCGCCGCGCGCCGCCCGCGAGCGGCCGCTCGTCGCCCTGACCGCCATCGCCGACACGGCGCCCTGCGTTGACGCGGCCTGCCGCCGCTTGGAATCGGACGGGTTCGACTGCCTCGTCTTCCGGGCCGACGGGCACGGCGGGTGCGCGATGGACCAGCTCGCCGTGTCCGGGCACTTCGCCGGCATCTGCGACGTCACGGTCTCGGAGTGGGCGGACGCGCTGGCGGGTGCCCGCCGCCCCGCAGGGGGTGGACGCCCCGCGGCGACCGCCGCGCCGGGCGTCCCCCGGATCGTCAGTGCCGGCGGACTCGACCGGATCGCTTTCGGCTCCCCCGACACCGTCCCGGAGGCCTTCCGCGACCGCCCTCTCTACCACCGGGCTCCGGACACGACCCTGATGCGCACGACGCGCGAGGAGTGCCTGCGCCTCGGAGAGACCCTCGCACGGGCGGCGAGCGCGATGCCCGGCCGCACCCGGCTGATCCTGCCGCTCCGGGGCCTCTCGGCCCTCGACCGGGAAGGGCAGCCCTTCGACGGCCCGGCCGCCCGCCGCGCCCTCTTCGACGCCATCCAGGCCAACCTCGACCTCGGGAAGGTCGAGCTGGTGGAGCTGGACCTCCACCTCAACGACCCCGCCTTCGGCGAGGCCCTCGCCAAGGCGCTGCTCGAGCTGCTGGGACCGATCGCGAAGGCGGCACGGAGGGAACGCGCGACGCCCCCCGCGCGGCCGAAGGCCCGGCTGAAAAGACCTCCGATCGCCCGGAGACGGCACCGCGCGCGGGGACGCGCGTGAACTCGCTCTCCGCGCCGCGGTGCCGACTCGTCCATCAAATCCGCGGATTTGTCCATTCCCCGGCCGGCGCGCCCCGGCTATAGTGCGTTCCGGTCGCTGCGCATCCCCGGAAACCCACGAGGCAAAGCCCATGCTCTACCGCCCCCTCGGCCAGACCGGCATGAACATCTCGGTCGTCGCCTACGGCGTCTCGCCGGTGGGCGGCGTCTTCGGCGACGTCGCGGAATCCGAGGGCATCGCCGCCCTCCATCGCGCCATCGAGCTCGGCATCAATTACTTCGACGTGGCGCCGATGTACGGCGAGACGCTTGCCGAGACGCGCCTCGGCAAGGCGATGAAGGGGAGACGCGACAAGGTCTTCCTCGCCACCAAGTGCGGCCGCTACAGCGAGACGGCCTTCGACTTCTCCGCGAAGCGCATCCGCGCCAGCATCGACGAGTCGCTCGCCCGCCTCCAGACCGACTACGTCGACGTCTTCCAGGTTCATGACATCGAGTTCGGCGTCAAGCAGCAGGTGCTCGAGGAGGCGATCCCCGCCGCCCTCGAGGCGAAGCGCGCGGGCAAGGCCCGCTTCGTCGGCATCACCGGCCTTCCCGTCCGCTACCTCCGCCATATCGCCGAGCAGGTCCGGATCGACACCATCCTCTCGTGGGCGCATTACGACCTCCTGGACGACGAGATGGACGTCTACCTCACCCCCTTCTGCCGCGAGCGCGGCATCGGCCTGATCAACGCATCCCCCCTCCACCAGCGGCTGCTCACCGAAAAGGGCCCGCCCCCCTGGCACCGCTCGCCGAAGGAGGTCCTCGAGGCCGTCCCCAAGGCCGCCGCCCTTTGCCGCGCCCGCGGGATCGACATCGCCGACGTCGCCATGCGATTCGCCCTCGACCACCCCACCGTCGCCACCACCATCGTGGGGATGTCCAAGGTGCGCCACGTGGAGGCGAACGTGAAGGCGGTCGACCTCCGGATCGACCCGGAGCTGATGCGTCAGGTCCGTGCGATCCTGGACCCGGTCAAGAACCGGATGTGGTTCGAGGGGAAGCCGGAAAACAACATCCCATGAAAGCCCTCGTCATCGTCGAGCCCGGGAAAACCGAGATCCGCGACGTCGCCGAGCCCCGCCCGGGCCCCGGCGACGTCCTCCTCCGCGTCGGCCGCGTCGGCTTCTGCGGAGGCGATCTCAACGCCTTCCGCGGCACCTTCCCCCTCCAGGTCTACCCGATGGTCCTCGGCCACGAGATCGGCGCGACCGTCGTCGCGGTCGGCTCCGCCGTCCCGGCCGGCCGATTCCGCCCGGGGACGAAGGTCACCGTCTCCCCCTATGAACGGTGCGGTCAGTGCGTCCCCTGCCGGACGGGGCGGCCCAACGCCTGCCTGGACAACCGGACGATGGGGGTCCGCCGCCCCGGCGCCATGACGGAGCGGATCGCCGCGCCCTGGGAGGACGTCTTCCCCTCGGAACGTCTCCCGCTGCGCGAGCTCGCCCTCGCCGAGCCCCTCACCGTCGGCTTTCACGCCGCGGAGCGGGGCCGGACGGGGCCGGGCGACACGGTCGCCGTCCTGGGCTGCGGGATCGTCGGCCTCGGCGTCGTCGCCGGCGCCGCCGCCCGCGGGGCGGAGGTGATCGCCGTGGACATCGACGACCGGAAGCTGGCGGTCGCCCGGAAGGCCGGCGCCGCGCACGCCGTCAACTCCGCCCGGACCCCGCTCCACGCCGCGCTGCAGGAGCTGACCCGCGGCGAGGGGCCGCGCGTCGTCGTCGAGGCGATCGGCAACCCCGCCACCTTCCGCGCCGCCGTCGAGGAGGTCGCCTTCACCGGCCGCGTCGTCTACATCGGCTACGCCAAGGCCCCCGTGGAGTACGAGACCCGGATGTTCGTCCAGAAGGAGCTCGACCTCCTCGGCTCGCGCAACTGCCTCGGCGACTTCCCGCGGGTGATCGAGGTGCTGGAGGCCGGACGGTTCCCCGTGGACGACGTCATCACGCGCGAAGTCCCCCTGGCCGAGGCGGGTGCGGCGCTGGAGGACTGGGCGCACGACCCCGGGGCGGTCACCAAGATCCTGGTGGGCCTGGAGCCGTGATCAAGTCCTGCGTCACGATCAACTGCGTCACCACCCTGACGGAGGGCCCCTGGGTCTACCGGGGCACGCCCGAGGCGTGCTTCCCGAAGGCCGCCGCCCTCGGCTTCGACGCCGTCGAGCTCTTCACGGCCGCCCCCGATGCCCACGACCCGGCGGCGCTCGCGGATCTCGCGAAGCGCCACCCGCTTGCGGTCGCCGCCGTCGGGACCGGTGCCGGCAAGGTCCTGCACGGCCTCACCCTCACTCATCCCGACGCCGCCCTCCGCGAGCGGGCCGTCGCCTTCCTCGACGGCATGATCGCCTTCGGCGCGCGCTGCAGGGCCCCCGCCATCGTCGGCTCCATGCAGGGGCCGGGGACGGAGGGCACGGAACGGGCGCGGATGCTGGACTGGCTCGCCGACGGACTCCGCGGGCTCGCGCGCCGCGCGGCCGACCACGGCCTTCCCCTGGTCCTCGAGCCGCTCAACCGCTACGAGACCCGCGTCCTTAACCGGCTCGGCGACGCGGCCTCGTTCCTGGAGGAACGAGGCCTGGCGAACATCGTCCTGCTGGCGGACCTCTTCCACATGAACATCGAGGAGGCCTCGATCCCGGACGCCCTGCGACGGGCGGGGTGTCGCGTCGGCCACCTCCATTTCGCCGACAGCAACCGCCGCCCGGTCGGGCTGGGGCACCTCGACCTGCCGCCGATCGTTGACGCCCTCCGCGAAATCGGGTACACGGGATACGCCTCCGCCGAGGCGCTGCCCTATCCCGACCCGGACGCGGCCGCGGCGCAGACGATCCGGTCGTTCCGCAAATATCTTTCCGTGCCGTTGAATAACAAATAGATTGCACGGAATCCCCTTCCGCCTTCGCCGGAGATTCCGTGCAATCCATTAGGAGACGTCCTGCCATGATGCTCACGAAGTGCATGCACCCGGAGATCCTCGGCGCGCTGGGGACGATGGGACACGGCTCGCGGCTCCTGATCGCGGACGGCGGGTACCCCTTCATCACCGCCACCCCCGCCTCGGCCCGCAAGGTCTACCTCAACCTGATGCCGGGCAAGCTGCTGGTGACCGACGTGCTGGAGGCGCTCGTCGCCACCATCCCCATCGAGGAGGCCTACGTCATGGTGCCGCCGGACAAGGCGGACCAGCCGGTCTTCGCCGACTACCGGAAGCTCCTGCCGTCGGTGGAGCTCACCAAGCTCCAGCGGTTCGAGTTCTACGACAAGGCCAAGGAGCCCGACACGGCGCTGATGATCGCCACCGGCGAGCAGCGGAACTGGGCCAACCTGCTGCTGACGATGGGCTACGTCAAGCACCCGCCCAAGTAGGGAACGCGACGGATACCCTGCAGGGAGATACGGAAAACACGGCGCGAACACGGAGGAACGCAGGGGAGCCTTCCGTCAATCCCCGGATCCGCCTTCTCCCGGCATGCGCTGTCCGCCTCCGCGTCGGCTCCGGGATCTCCGCGTCTCCGTGCTTTTTCAACCCGTCGTCAAGGACCCCCCCATGAGCGACACCGCCACCCGACGCGAAGTCCTTGAGCGGCTCGGCGTCGGCGCCGCCGGGCTGGCCGCGCTCGGCCTCGGCCGCACCGCCTACGCCGCCAACGACACGATCCAGATCGGCATCATCGGCTGCGGCGGCCGGGCCCGCCACCTGATGGGCGCCCTCCCCTCCCTCCCCGGCGTCAAGGTCGTCGCCGTCTGCGATGTCTACACCCCCAATCGCGAAGGCGGCCGGAAAGCCTTCGGCGGCGACGCCGTGAAGGGATTCGTCGACCACCGCGAGCTGCTCGCCCAGAAGGACGTCGACGGCGTCCTCGTCGCCACGCCCGACCACTGGCACGTCCCGGTCACGATCGACGCGGTCAAGGCAGGCAAGGACGTCTACGTCGAGAAGCCCCTGCTCCACAAGCTCGAGGAGGGGCCGGCGATCCTCGCGGCGATGGCCGGCTCGGACCGGATCGTCCAGGTCGGCACCCAGCAGCGCTCGATGCCCCAGTTCCACAAGGCAAAGGAGATGATCCGGGCCGGCCGGCTCGGCCCCGTCCGCAAGGTCCACATGAGCTGGAACCGCAACGGCCCGCCGTCGAAGAACCGGCGCTCCGGCGTCAAGGCGGAGGACGTCGACTGGAAGCGCTTCCTGGGCAACGCCCCCGACCAGCCGTTCGACGGCTACCGCATGCAGAACTGGCGGTGGATGTGGGACTTCGGCAACGGGATCCTGACCGACCTGATGGTCCACTGGCTCGACGCGGTCATCTGGCTGCTCGAGCTCGACCGCCCCGCGGAGGCGCTCACCATCGGGAACCACTTCGCGGCCGAGGGCGTCTGGGAGACGCCCGACACCATCCAGACCTTCCTGCACTACGACCAGCCGGCGCTGCAGTGCTATTTCGAGGGGACGTTCGTCAACTGCCACAACCGCGCGATGTGCACGCTGATGGGCGAGCACGCCACGCTCTACCTCGACCGCGGCCGCTACGAGCTCCACCCCGAGCGTCCGCAGGCCGGCGCGTACGAGGAGGAGATCCTGGGCAAAGGCGTGCGCGGCGCGGATTTCTACGACAACCCGCCGGGCGAGCTGCTCCACCTGTCGAACTGGCTGGAGTGCATGCGGACCCGGAAGCAGCCGAACGCCCCGGTGGCCGACGGGGTGAAGGCCGCCGCCGCCGCGCTGATGGGCAACCTCGCCTACCGCGAGCGGCGGGTCGTCACGCGCGATTGACCGGGCGCGGCCGAACGGGTACAACGCAGCCTCCCGCGGCCCCCCCGGAGCGCACCTCGCGGGAGCGGGCCGCCTGGGTTCCCTCGGCGGGGACTGGACGCTCAAGGCCGCCGCGGGGATGGGGACGGCCAACGACGGGTCCTTCCGCAATACGGACGCCCTCTACCCCGTCGTCGCGATCACGGCCTCGCAGGCCCCGGAAGCCCCGACGCGGACGTTCTTCACGGGATACGACCTGCGGAACCGGGACGCGGTGGGATCGCCGGAAGACCGCCCCTACGTCGCGTGGACCCTGCTGGGAACCTTCTGAGCGCCGCGGGATGCGACCTCCTCACGCCGGCCGGAACAGCTCCGTGGAGAAATACCGCTCCATGCGGTCGGGGAAGACGGTGACCACCTTCGCCTCGGACCGGCCCAGCCGCCGGTGTGCGGCCGCCGCCGCGACGTAGTTCAATCCCGAGCTGGGGCCGACCGGAAAACCCCGGCGGATCAACTGCCGGGCTGCGTCCAGCGCCTCCCCGTCGTTCACCTCCACCGTCACGAGCCCCGGCAGGTCCGATTCCCGGAAGATCGAGGACAGGCAGTCCGCCACGCCCGGGATCCGGTCGCTGAAGCTGCAGCACTCCACGTCCCGCTCGACGCGGAGGTTGACGGGGCGGGCCAGGACGGGGAGGACGGGACACCCGCTCTCCCGGAGCCCCCGGAAGAGCCCCACCAGCGTCCCGCCGGTGCCCACGCCGCTGGCGACGGCGTCGACGGTCCCGCCGGGGATCTGGTCGACGATCTCCCGGGCCGTGCCGAGGCGGTGCGCCTCCGCGTTGTCGGGATTGGCAAACTGGCGGGGCAGAAAGGCGGCCGACGCATCGGCGACCCGGTCCGTCTCCTCGATCGCGCCGCGGATCCCCCGCGCCCGCGCCGTGAGCCGGATCTCCCCGCCGTAGGCCCGGATGATCTTGACCCGTTCCTCGCTCACCCCCTCCGGCATCACGGCGGTGAACCGGAGGCCGAGCTGGGCGCACGCGAGCGCGAAGGCGATGCTCGTCGACCCGCTCGAGGCCTCGACGACCGCATCGCCGGCCTTCAGCCGCCCTTCCCGCCACGCCTTCTCGAGGATGTGCCGCGCGACGCGGTCCTTCGTCGATCCGCTGGGGTTCAGGTACTCGAGCTTGCACCAGACATAGGGGTCGTCCGGCCCGAGACGGACCGGGACGAGGGGCGTCGGGGGGATGCGGTTCAGGTGGTACCGGCCGCCGGGAAGCTCGCTCATGGTCTCGGACTCCGAAGGGACGGCCCGGCCGGAGCGTCAGCGGGTCGCGCCCCGCAGCCCCCGCTGGCGTCGCAGGGTCTCCCGCGGCGGCCGCCCGCGATGGACGGCGTAGAGCCGCGAGAAATAGTACGGATCCTCGAACCCGACCGCGTACGCCACCTCCCGCACCGTCGTGTCGGGCGTCGCCCGGCACCGCGCGTCGGCCTGGTCCAGCTTCAGGCCGATCTGGTACTGCCGGAAGCTGGTCCCCACGACCTGCTTGAACAGGTGGGAGAGGCTCGAGGGGCTGCGGCAGACGAGACGGGCCGCCTCGGAGGTGGTCAGCGTCTCCGTCGGGTGCTGCTCGAGATAGTCCAGAAGCGGGCGGACGGGATGGGCGCTCTGCACGGCGATCAGGCGGTGCGTCGTGATGAAGTTCACGAGGACCGTGAAGAGGCCGAGAATCGCCTTCAGCTTCCGGGGGGGCACGCGGGGCGTCTCGCGGAAGGCCCGCTCGAGCGCGTCCGTGCCGACCTCCCGCCGCCAGCGCGCGCGCAGCACGGGATCCATCGCCTCGCCCGTCCGGAACTGCCCCATCATCATGTAGCCGACGAGCTCCCCGCCGACCCGGATGGCCATGCAGGCGTCGACCAGACCGGCATGGCAGCGGTAGCCGACCGCCCGGTCAAGACGGGCCGCCTTCCTCCAGTTCCGCCGGTCGCAGGCGCGGCAGACCTCCTCGAGCCCCAGCCGCCGGCGGACCAGCCGGCAGAAGCGGCTGTGCGGGCGGCCGCTCCCCACCCGCAGCTCCCGCCCGTCCGGCGTGAGGAAGCTGATCCGGAAGCCCAGGGCGTCCGTGAAGTGGCCCAGGACCGCCTGGACGTCCTTCTGGAAGATGAAGCGGAGGGCATGGTGGGGCATGCCCGGCAGTGTAGGCACCGCGTGCAGCCTTGTCCATCATTCTTGCCGTTTTCTGTATCCCTTTCCGCGCGCCGGCGGCTATACTGGGATCCAATCCGCCACGGGGGGTCCCGCGGCCCGCTCGGAAGGAACACGGTCAGGAGGACGCACGATGGCCGACACGAACCTCACGCGGCGGGACTTCCTGGAGAAGGGCGCCCTCGCGATCGGCGCGGCCGGGCTGACGGCCCGGACGGGCTTCGCCGCCGTCGACACCTCCAAGATCCTCTGCTACAACCCGAAGATGGAATACCGCCCCCTCGGCAAGACGGGGATCCACGTCTCCGCCGTCTGCCTCGGCGGTCACTGGAAACGCCTGAAGGCCAAGGGCGCCGACTTCGACCAGAACCGCCACGACGTCGTCACCCGCTGCATGGAGCGCGGCATCAACTACATCGACGCCTGCTGGAACAGCGAGGTGCGCGCCTACAGCAAGGCCCTCAAGGGCCGCCGCGACAAGATGCACCTCGGATTCTCCTGGGGCGTCGGCGAGATGCGTTTCGCGGACTCCCGCACCGAGGACAAGCTCCTCGCCACCCTCGAGAACGGCCTGAAGGAGTGCGGCCTGGAGTACACCGACTTCTGGCGCATCACCATGCACGAGAAGAGCAGCAACCACACCGAGGGCGAGGTCGAGCAGATGATGAAAGCCCTCGAGAAGGCGAAGAAACAGGGCAAGGCCCGCTTCGTCGGCTTCTCCTCCCATGACCGCCCCCACATCAAGGGGATGATCGAGACCTACGGGGAGATCGTCGACGCCCTCTGCACCCCCTACACCGCCCGGACCAAGGAGCTCCCCCAGGACAGCATGTTCGAGACCGTCAAGAAGCTGCAGATCGGCATCTTCGGCATCAAGCCCTTCTCCAGCAACGCCATCTTCAAGGGGGACGGCCAGGACGACAGCCCCCAGGCGGCGGTGGACGCCGAGACCGCCCGCATGTCCATCCGCTACATCCTCTGCAACCCTCTCGTCGTCCCCATCCCCGGCCTCATCAGCCAGGCGCAGGTCGACAACGTCGCGAAGGCGGTCGAGGAGTGGCGCGAGCAGGACAAGCCGCAGGGCGCGATGCGGCCGGACGAGCTCCGGAAGCTGGAGCGGATCCACGACGAGGCCTGGGCGAACCTCCCGGCCGACTACCAGTGGCTCAAGCAGTGGGAGTACGTCTAGCGCGAACGACGCGGGGACTCGCTTCGCTCCTCCGCGCGTCGTTCGCTGGGCAACGGACGGCGCGGCATACGGCCGCCGCGCCGTCCGTTGCAGGTATGCGGCCGTTCCCGGATCTCGTGTTTCCCGTCGACCCCCCTGTGGATCCACGCGCATGCCGATATCCCGCCTCGTCCTCTTCCTCGCGCTGGCGCTCCCGCCAATCGCGGCCGGTTGCGCGGGCCGCCCGGAAGGGGTTGCCGCCCCGGCTCCGGCGTCCGGCACGACCGCCGCGCGGCAGCCCAACCACCCCCTCCCCGCGCGGGAGCCGGGGGAGGTCCGGTCCGACAAACCCAAGCCGTCCCTCGTCGACAACCAGCGCTGCTTCGTGTGCCATCTCACTTACGAGGACGAGCCCCTGGTCCTCTTCCACGCCGGCGGCGGCGTCTCGTGCGAGAAGTGCCACGGGGAGTCCCTGAAGCACACCAACGACGAGGACAACGTCATCCCGCCCGACGTCATGTACGCGCGGGACCAGATCGCCGCCGCCTGCTGGGTTTGCCATCCCGAGGTCAAGCCGCCGCGGGGGTTCAAGGCGCCCGTCGCAGAGGACGCGAAGAAGGTCTGCACCGACTGCCACTACAACCACCGCCTGCCGCAGCGCCAGCGGGTCTGGGACAAGCGCACGGGCAAGCTCCTGTCGGAGCCCCCGGTGAACCCCATGACGGGCACGGACAAGTGAGGCATCCCGCCCCGGAGGGGCGGGGCTTCTAACAGCAACAACCTTGCGAAACCCGCCGAAGCCT
>CAYUME010000019.1:0-18008 GCA_964445475.1 uncultured Planctomycetia bacterium | reverse complement strand
CTACTCGATGGAGTTCGTCCCGCACGGCTCGGTCCAGGACCTCCTCTCCGCCGAGAAGAAGCTGCCGCCGGAGCGATCGGTCAAGATGGCCCTCCAGGCGGCGCGCGGGCTCGAGTACGCCGAACGGAAGGAGATCGTCCACCGCGACATCAAGCCGGACAACCTGATGATCGGCGAGCTCGAGGGGATCAAGATCGCCGACCTCGGTCTGGCCCAGAGCGCCAAGGAAGCCTCCAAGATCGAGGAGACGCGCACCGTCCTCGGCACGCCCCACTACATCGCGCCGGAGCAGGTCCTCGGCCGCCCCGCCGACCACCGCAGCGACATCTACTCGCTCGGGGCAACCCTCTACCGGATGCTGGCGGGGACGACGCCCTACACCGGCCAGAATGTCATGGAGATCGTGCAGCGGAAGGTCCGCGAGGACCCGATGCCGCTGAACGACCTGGACCCCGGCGTGCCGAAGCGGATGAGCGAGCTGGTCCAGAAGATGATGGCGCGGAAGCCTGAAGAGCGATTCCAGAAGGTCACGGAGGTGGTGGAGGCGCTGGAGCTCTGCCTGAACGCGCCGCCGGCGACGACGATCACGGCGGGTCCGCGTCGGGGCGCCCGTCCGCCGGCCTGGCTCTGGGCGGGGGCCGGCGCCGCCGCCGCCGTGCTCCTGGTCGTCGCCCTGGCGCTGACCCTCGGCGGGGGGGGCACGTCCCCGAAGCCCGACCCCTCCCCGACCGGCACCGGGACGGTCCCGCCCCCGGTCGTCGTCAACCCGGGCACGCCGGACGCCGAGGAGGAGCTGGCCCAGGTCTACTTCCAGCAGGCGCTCGACTTCGAAGCCAAGCAGCTGAAGAAGGACAAGGAGTCCTCGATCGAGGAGGCGATCGCCCGGTACCAGAAGATCCTCGACAAGTGCGCGCGCAGCAGCAAGGTGGACGAAGCCCAGACCCGGATCGCCGCCCTGCGGGGCCTTCTCGGCCGGGCCTCCGCGCTCAGCGACCTGCGCGCGGCCGACCGCGCCGACGCGGACGCCTTCGCCCGCCTCCTCGCGCAGTCCAAGGACGCCCTCCCCGATCCCGCCCTCCTCCGCGCCGTCGTCGCGGAGTCCACGGCCCATTACGCCAAGATCGAGCAGGCCCACAGCCGGACCGAGGCGGGCCAGCAGGCGCGCCAGTTCCGCAGCCACATCGCATCCTGGTTGACGCGGTGCGAGGCGGCGGCCGCCCGCTTCGCCGAGACCGACACGGCGGCCCGCCAGGAGTCCGCCGCGGGGCGGTTCGGTCCCGCCATCGACCGGTGGAAGGCGTTCCGCGCGGACCAGCAGGAGACCGCCCTGAAATCCCCCTTCTCGGACGGCCGCTACGGCCCCCTGCTCGCCGACGACGTCGCCGAGACGCGCATCCGCGAGCTGCAGGCCGACGCCGTCAACGCCTTCCAGGAGGTCCGCCAGGAAGCCAACACCTTCGTCGCCGCCAGCCGGTTCGACGACGCGAAGGCCTGCTACCAAAAGGCCATCGAGACCAGCGGCCTCCCCGACATCGCCGACCGCGCCCGCGCGGAGATCGCGGCCATCGACCGGAAGATCATCGAGAAGCTCGACGCGGAGCGGAAGCAGGCGGAGGAACATGAGCGCCAGCGCCTCCAGCAGGACGTGGCCCGCCTCGCGCAGGCGGCCGCCGCCGTCCAGCCCCTGGTCAGGCAATACGACTTCCTGAAGGCCGTCGAGGCCCACAAGAAGGAGACGGCTGCGCTGACGACCGACAAGCACAAGGCGGCCGCCGCCGCCCGCCTCCTGGACCTCGAATCCCTCGCCCGGCTCAAGGACGGCCTCATCCGGCGCGCCAACGCCACGGAACAGACGCGGGACTTCGTCCGCTTCATCCGCACGAAGACCCAGAGCGGCGAGATCTCCGGGGCCTCCGAGGAACGGATCCTCATCCAGGTCACGATCGGCGGCTCCGGCGGCATGGCCGAGCTCCCCGCCAAGTGGACCGAGTTCTCCCCCAAGGAGTACTGCGCCCTCTTCCGCGGCCGCTGGGGCATGACCGCGTCGGACCTCCTCGACCTGGCAAGGACCTACCGGGAGTTCGGATTCAGCGAGGAGGCCGACGACCTCGCCCGCCAGGCGCAGGCAAAGGCCACGGACGCGGCCACCCGCGATGCAGCCGCCCGGCTCCTCGAGTCGCTCGGCCCCGCCGGGGGCGCCATGGAGAACCGCGAGGCCGAGGCCGACCGCCGCCTCACCCGCGCCCGCGCCCTCGCCGAGCAGCGGCGCTATGCCGACGCCAAGCTGGAGATCGAGGCGATCCTCAAGTCCTTCGCCGACACCGACACCGTCAAGAAGGCCCGCACCGAGGTCGACGCGCTCCTGAAGGAAGTGACGGACAAGGTCAAGGGCGAGGACGACAAGGCGAAGCGGACCCAGCGCACCCAGCGTTACCGGGACGTGGTCGCCCAGGAGCTCCGCGAGGCCAAGACCCGCCGCAACGAGGTCGCCGCCCGCCTGCCCCTGATCTCCGACGAGATCGAGAAGCGCTACCAGACCCTCCTCGTCGCCATGGCCTGGCAGGACTGGGTGCAGGCGACGACGATCGGCGAGAACCTCCGGGCCGCCCTCGAGACCCAACTCGCCGCCCTCGCGGCCGGCGGCGACCTCAGCCTGGCCGCCGCCGTCTACTCCGAGCTGCTGCGCCTGGACACGATCAACGGCGACAAGGCCCGGTTCGACCGGCACGCCAAGGAGGCCTCGAACGCCCTCGCCACGTATACCCCCTGGGCCAACCGCACCGCGCCCCTCCTGGCGAGCTGGCACGACAAGACCTTCCCCGAGTCGGTCGTCGACGTGAAGAAGCTCGTGCAGGACATCGAGGCCGACCCCGCCCCCGACCTGCTCTGGAAGCTGGCCAAGCTCCTCCGCCACGACGTCCCGCTCCGCCGCGACGAGCGCCAGGCCCTCCGGGCCCTGATGGAGCTCCAGCCCGACTACAAGGAGGTCGCCAGCGGCGAGATCCTCTTCCGACTGGCCGAGAACGCGATCGCCTTCCGCGAGATCCCCTACGCCCTCACGCTGATCGAGAAGCTCAAGACCGACTACCCCGACAGCCCGAGACTCAAGCCCAATCCCACCACCGAGCTCTCCCCCATCGACTACCTGGTCCGGGACTGCAACCGCTTGGGCCAGTTGCTCGGCTACGTCAAGAAATCCCAGTAACCGCCGTTTCCCCGAATTGCCGAGCCCGCCTCCTGTATGGCCGCCACCCTCGAGACCGTCCTGCGCGCCGCCGACCACATCCGCTCCTGCCGCGACCTCGCGCCCGACCTGGCGATCGTCCTCGGCACCGGTCTCGGGGGGCTGGCCGACGAGGTCCAGGACGGGACGGGAATCCCCTTCGGCGAGATCCCCGGTTTCCCCGTCTCGACCGTGCCGGGCCACAAGGGGCAGCTCCTGCTTGGAACGCTCGCGGGTCGCCGGGTCGCGATGATGGAGGGCCGGTTCCACCTGTACGAGGGGTATACCCTCGACCAGATCACCCTCCCCGTCCGCGTCCTCCGCGCGCTCGGCGCGAAGGCCCTGATCGTCTCCAACGCCTGCGGCGGGCTGCGGCCGGAGCAGCAGGCGGGAGACCTCCTGCTCATCGAGGACCACATCAACCTGATGGGCGTCAACCCGCTCGTCGGCCCGAACGACGACCGCCTCGGCCCCCGCTTCCCCGACATGTCGGAGCCGTACGACCGGACGCTGATCGCGCTGGCGGAGGGGATCGCGAAGCGGGAGTCCATCCGGACGCGCCGCGGCGTCTACGCCGCCATGACCGGCCCCTGCCTCGAGACGCGCGCCGAGTACCGGATGCTCCAGACGATCGGCGCGGACGTCATCGGCATGTCGACCGTCCCGGAGGTGATCGTCGCCGTCCACGCCGGCTTCCGCACGCTGGGCATCTCCGTCATCACCGACCTCTGCCTCCCGGAGACCCTGGAACCGGCCAGCCTCGAGAAGATCCTGGCCGTGGCTGCCGGTGCCGAGCCGAAGATGAGGGCTCTCGTCCGGGGGGTTGTGTCAGACGCTCAACTCTGAAGCCACCCCATCCAGTTTCGACAATCACGTCCAGCCGCCCTTTTCACCCGCCACCGCCCGGAAACCCCGCCGCTCAGGGGCTGCGAGCGTCACTCATTGACGAAATAATCGGTTTCCGTCCAGTCTCATAGCCTTTATCTGATTAGAGTTACGTATCGGCACCGCATGATAGATAATAAATCCTATAGTTAGCCTTGACACCGCGTGTATGGGTGTTACCATACAGTAGACATACGGGTCACGGAGCCTTCTCAATGCTCCACCTTCAAGTCGATCCTCATAGCGGTGTTCCGGTCTACCGCCAGGTGATGGATCAACTTAAGTATTACATCGCATCCGGGGCCTTGAAGCCGGGCGACCAGATCCCCTCGATCCGGGACCTCGCAAAATCGCTTCACGTGAATCCGACGACGGTGGTGAAGGCGTACACGGAGCTGGAGCACGAGGGAGCGATCGAGATGCGACACGGCAAGGGGGCCTTCGTGGCGGATGCGGCCCCCCGGCTGTCGGACGCGGATCGCGAGGCGGCCCTCCGCCGCCTCGCCCGGCAGCTCGCGATCGAGGCGTCCCAGATGGGCGCCGAAACCGGCCTCGTGCGGCGGATCGTGGACGAGGAACTGCAGTCGTTGAGTGGAGACCGCACATGAGCGACATGGCCATCGAAGCCGCGGACCTGACCAAGACCTTCCCCGGCGGCGTCGTCGCCGTCAACGGCCTCGACCTGGCCGTCCCGCGCGGCTCCGTCTACGGCCTGATCGGACGGAACGGGGCGGGCAAGACGACGACGCTGCGGCTGCTGATGGGGCTCCTCCGCCCCGATCGCGGCGCGGCGCGGGTCCTGGACCGGGACCTCTGGACCACCCCGCGCGAGGCGCGGGCGCGTGTCGCCTACGTCTCCCAGGCCCAGCAGCTCCACGCCTGGATGACGCTCGTCGAGCTGGCCCGCTACGTCTCCCCCTTCTATCCCCGGTGGGACGACGAGGAGGCCGGACGCCTAGCGGACCGCTTCGGGATCCCCGACGACTACCCCGTCGGGTACCTCTCCGGCGGCGAACAGCGGAAGGTCTCCATCCTGCTGGCCCTGGCGGCCCGGCCGGACGTCCTCCTCCTGGACGAGCCCGCAGCGGGTCTGGACCCCGTCGCGCGCCGGCAGCTGGTGGACGAGCTGATCGAGGCGGTCTCCCGCGGCGACGGCATGACCGTCCTGTTCAGCACCCACATTCTCACCGACCTGGAGCGGGTGGCCGAGCACGTCGGGATCATGGACCGGGGGCACCTGGTCACTTCCTCCCGGCTGGAGGACATCCGGAGCTCGACCCAGCGGGTGCAGGTGATCTTCGAGGGGGCCGCGGCCCCGGCGGACTTCGCGATCCCCGGGGCGCTGCGCAGCCGCGCGGAGGGGCCGGTCGTGACCGCCATCGTGCGGCTGGCCAGCGACGCGCAGCTCGACCCGGTCCGCCGTCTCCCGGGCGCGCGCGTGAATGTCTTCCCGCTCGGGCTCGAGGACGTCTTCATCGAGCTGTTCGGGCCGGAAGAGGCGGACGAGCAATTCCCAGATCGAGGATCGTCAACATGAATGCACCGGCGACCGCGTCCGGACCTCCCGTCACCCGCGCCGCAAGCGACCGGCGCCGCGCCTGGCATGCCCTCCTCGGGAAGGCCTGGCTGGCGAACGGCGCCATGGTCATGAACTTCGTGGCCGCCTGGCTGGTCCTCGGATGGGTCCTGCTGATCTTCTTCCACCCCGGCTGGGTCCTCGCCCTCGGCGTCCTGTACGCCTTCATGGCCGCGCCGGCCTTCGGGGGCGGGGAGTCGTTCGAGGGATCGGAGGAGTTCGCCTTCGCCCTCCCGCCGACCCGCGCCGAGCGCTACCTCGCCAACCTCGCGGCGGGCGGGATCCCGCTCCTCGTCCTGCTCGTCCTGGGGCTCCTGGCAATCGGCCTGAATCTGCCACAGGCGGCCTGGGGGCTCTTCGTCAGCTCGGGCTACACCGAGCCGTTCGAGCCCGCCGAGCCGGCCTTCCTGCATTACGGTCTCGCCTTCGCGGTACCGGTGACCGCATTCGCATTCACCTTCGCCATCTCGTCCCTGGCTCGCAGCCGGGGCACGGTCATGTGGTCCTGGTTCCTCGGCGGGATCTGCACGGGGGCGCTGGTGGGCGGCGGCCTCCTCCTCGAGGAGTTCCTCTGGAGGCGCCTCGTCGGCTACGCCGCGGTGCCCGTCCTGCTGGCGGCGGCCCCCCTGGCGCTCCTGACGGGTTACCTGCGCTACCTCTGGAAGGAGGGCGTCAGCCGGCCCTGGCAGGCCCACGGGGGACGCGGCCTGGGCTGGATCTGGATCGTCGTGATCGTGTTCGTCGTCATCCTGATTCTCATGGGCTTATTGGTCAGCGTGAAACGCTCCATAGAAATGGAACCGGTACCCATTTCCAGACCGGCGGAATCGGAACCGGTCGTTCCGCCGGTCTCAACGCCCGAGAATCCCTGAGGGAGGCCTCCAGGCTTGCGGTAATCGCCGGCTTTGCCTGGGACGATTTGTTCGTCAGGCTCGTCCCGCTGGCTGACACGACCGTCCTCTTCCGCTTCGACGGACAATACGACCTGGAGCCCGGTTGAAAGGAGCAGGCATGGCATTGATCACAGCCGTCCCCAGCGGCCCGCTGTTCCTTGTTCTGATCGTCATCGCCGCAGGCCTTTTCCTCCTGGTTCGTGGCCGCCGGCTCGTCCCTCTCACGGGCCGGACGGCCTACCCGCGCCACCTCGTCACGCGCATCGTCTGCGGGACGCTCGGCGCGGCGATCCTGGTCGCGATCGGCGTCGGCACCTGGCTGTCCGCGAACCGCGGCTACGCGCCCATGACGCCGGGCGGGGTCACGATCAGCGTCCCCACGCTGGATCCCCCCCCGCTCCCGGACGCGAAGCCGGGATATCGCACGGAGGTCGCCAGCGGCCGCCTCCTCTTCCACCTCGTGGTCGGCGAGATCGCCCCCGACGGGTTCCACCCCGTGCACGCCGAGGAGATCGACCTCCGCTGGCCCAGTGACGAGGGGCGTTACCAGCAGAGAGTGTTTTTTGATGTCGGCGATTACAGCTGCTCGCTGCGTGTTCAGCCCACCCGCTTCTTCGTCACGCGGGACGACAAGAACGCCCCCGCGCGCCTGCAGCCTCAGGGTCACATCAGTTTCTCCTACCGTCACGGGATGGGATCCGGCTCTTCCGGGACGGGATTCCACGGCATGGAAGCGGACCACCTGAGCAGCCTGCACCCCATCGGCCCCACCCCGAACCCGCTTTCGGTCACTCCGGGCGTGTCTTCCCGGAACAGTCTTCACGCCGTCTACTTCCTGACACGGGCGGACGAAGCGGACCCGCTGAAGCGCATCCCCTTCGCAACCTTTGCGAAGAGCTGTTCTTTGGATCTGGCCGCGGTCATCCGTGCGGCGAGGCAATCCGCCTCCCGCTACACGCCATCACGACATCAGGACATCCCCGCGCGCTGCTTCGCCCTGGCCGAGCAGATCGGCCTCTCGAGCCTCCTGCTGTTCGCGGCGGCGGTCCTCCTGACGCAGCTCTTCCGGCGCCGCGGCCTCGCCTTCGCCGGGGTGCTGGCGGCGGTGGTCCTGTACGTGGCCGCCCTGGAGCGGGTCGCCCTGGGCGTGCACGTGTCGAAGCTCTCCGACCCGAAGGCCTCCCTCGCCTCGCGGCTCACGGCCTGCGAGATGGCCCCGCAGACCTTCTTCCACGCGGAGCGCGCCTACGCGGCGCTCCTGGCGGTGTCGAAGGACGCGTCCGCCCCCCCGCCCCTCCGCAGCGCCAGCACGAAAAGCGCGTCCGGGCTCTTCCCGGATCGTCCCCTGCCGGTCGGAAGCGGCCCCTCGTGATTCCTACGGTTTCGTGGACCCCACTAGAAGGAGGTGTTCGATGCCAACGAGCTGGCTGATCGTCATGCTGCTGGCCCTGGGCGGCGGCGACGGGAACGAGCTGCTGGCGCACCTGCCTTCTCCGCTTTACTGGAAGATCAAGGGGGTCGAGGTCTCCGCCGGGACGATGCTCGCCGAGCTCGCCCCCCGCCCCGCGGCGGACGCCACCGCGCTCGTCCCGAGGCTCGGGGCCGACTCCTTCGAGGAGCGCGAGAAGGCAGCGGCTGAGATCCGGGCGATCGGTCCCGACGCGCTCCCCGCGCTCCGCAAGGCCCTCGAGTCCGATAGCGCCGAGATCCGCAACCGGGCGAATACCCTGATCCGGGAGCTTGCCGGCACCCGGCACCGGGAGATCCGCCGCCTCATGGCCATCCGGACGCTGGGGGAGCTCAAGGCCCTGGAGGCCGAGACCGCCCTCCGGCCGCTGCTCGAATCCGCGGAGCCGTTCGTCGCGGCATACGCCCGGACCGCCCTGGCGTCCATCCGCGGACAGAAGGCCGACGCGACCGCCGCCCCGGAAGGAGCCGATCGGGATCTCGCCCTGCTCCCCGCCGGCCTGGGCGTCGTGGGCCGCATGACCTGGTCGCCGGGACAGCCCATGGACTACGGCAAGCTGCTCAAGACCCTGTCGGGACTCCCCCTGCCCGGGGACCAGGCTCCGGACCAGATGGCGGAGCAGGCGGCCGGCCAGATGGTGGCGATCGCCGAGCGGATCGGCAACGTCCGGATCGACGCCGTCACGGTCGGCGTCTCCGCGGACATGGACGGCCGGAACGGCTTCGTGACGGCCGTCGTGCGCGGCCGCTACGACGCGAAGGCGATCCGGGAGCTGATCCGGCAGGAGGCGGGCGTCGAGCCCCGGGATGTGGAGGGGATTGAGATCCTCCCCATCGATCGGCAATTCGCCTTGATCCTGCCGTTGGACGACCTCCTGATCCTCGCGGGCGGCCCCAAGGAGCACGCGCTTCCGCTGGCCGAACTGGCCGGGGCGCTTCGAGCCGGGGGCGCGAAGCCGGTGTCTCCGGAAGTCGCCACGCTGGCGAAGGCGGTGGACACGACCCTGCCGCTCTGGATCTCGATGCGGGTGAACGAGGCCGTCCGACGCCTTCCGGTCGCAGCGCCGTTCGAGACCGTCACGCTCACGTCGGAGACAAAGGACGCAATGCAGGCCCTGACGCTGAAGGCGTCGGGTCGGGATCCGGAGGCCGTAAAGACGGCCGCCGGGATCTTCGAAAAGGGCCTGGCGGAGGCGCGGGCGGAGATCGGCCAGGCCATCGAGCAGATGAAAATGCCGCAGATGCAGTCGTTCGCGGACCTTCTCAAGAGCATCGCCGTGAAGACGGAGGGCGCGGGGGTCACGGTGACGGGAACGATGAAGTCGGAAGGCGCCTCGGCCGTGGGCATGGTGCCCTGGCTGCTTCTAACCGCAAGGGGCGGCGCTGAGGCACAGGCGATGCCGCCCCAGCCGCAGCGCCCCGTGGAGGCCCGGCCTCGCAGGATCCCGCAGCCCCAGCCTCCGCCACCTCGCCCCGAATAGCGGGGCGCTCTGTCGCGTCCACGCCGCTCCGACCATCCGCCGCATCGCGCGGAGGAGCGGCTTTCGCATCGATCGCATGATCCGAGCGCGAGGCACCCGGCAACCCATATATTATAATATGCAAAAAGTTTAGACGCCACGGGAGTCTCGCGCGTCCAATTCACAGACCGGCGGGGGGACCGCCGGGACCGGACACGAGAGATCGGGGGGAAATCATGAAGTCGCAGATCCGCCGGCTCGCCATCGCGTCGCTGCTCACCTTCGCCCTGCCGTGCATCCCCCTCCCCGCCGCCATCGTCATCCTGAACGACGGCAAGCGGATTGAAGGGGAGGTTGCCGACAAGGGGGCGAGCTGGGAGGTCCGGACCCGCTACGGAACGCTGACCGTCCGGAAAGGCGACGTCTGGAAGGTGGTCGACGGCATCGCCCAGTTCACCAACGAGGCCGAGGCCCTTCGCCGGGAGGCCCGGGACCTGTACGAGGCCTCGGCCCAGGCGGCCGACGACGCCGAGCGGAACCGAGCCCTGACCGACGCGCTGGACCGGCTCGGGAAGGCGCAGCGGATCTACGAGGAGGCCAGGACGATCTTTCCGGGCGCGGAACACGAGGACCTCGACCGGTCCGTCGTCGAGATCCTGAAGGCCATGCGCCTCTGCCGGGAGGCCCTGGGCTCGGAGCGGGCCGGACCGGCCCGCGCGGAGTCGCCGGTCGGGCTGCCCGCCGTGGAGCTGCCTCCCCCCGCCCCCCCCTCGCCGCCGTCCTCCCCCGCCCAGGCGGAGAAGTGGCTCGCGGACGCGCGAAAGGCCGCGGAGTCCCGCCGGTACGCCGACGTGCGATACCTCGCCTCCCGCATCCTCCAGCAGTATCCCGACACCCCGGCCTCCGAGGAGGCCCGCCTCCTGCTGGATGCGACGCCCCATCCCGACGGCCGCCTGCTCTGCGGGTTCGACGCGCCGTCCGAGCTGCAGTCCTGGCAGGTCGTGAACCCCTATCGCAAGCCCCTCGTCTTCGAGCCGGTCACCGATCCCGCCCGGGTCAAGGAGGGGTCGGGAGCGGCCTCCCTGATCCTCTCGCGCGACCCGGATTACACGACGGGGGCTCTGGTGAAAAACCTGGGGGACTTCGACGGGACGCGGTTCCGGGGGATCTCGTTCTGGCTCCGACAGGACCGTCCGTCGCCGGGTCGCCTCGAGGTGGCCTTCATCCGGAAGGGGCAGGAACGTCTCCCCTTCATCGACCGGTGGGGCGGGAGCGAGATGGGGGCCTGCCTCTACCGGGCGATCCCGCTCGACTTCACGGGCTGGAAGCAGTTCCGGATCCCCGCCTCGGCCTTCCAGGCGCGGGGTCTGACCGGCTCGGGCGGCAAGATCGGGTGGCGGGACGTCGGTACGCTCGTCCTCTACGACGCCGCCCGCAAGGGACTGGAGGTGGTGATCGACGACGTGCGGATCCTGGAAATCGAGCCGCTCGCGTCACGATGACTCGGGTCGCGCGTCTCCGGGTCGCTCGACCCGCAACAAACGGCGAGACCTGCAGCCGCCTTGCCGTTTGTTGCGGCACCCGTCCCTACGCACCCGACTTGTCCTGCAACGCCCGGTCCTTCGCGAGCACCTCGCCGGCCATCCGCTTCTTGTAGTCGGCCAGCGCCTTCTCGAGCCGCGCGTCGGACAGCGACAGCATCTGGACGGCCAGCAGCGCCGCGTTCTTCGCCCCCGCCTTCCCCACCGCCACCGTCGCCACCGGCACGCCGCCTGGCATCTGGACGGTCGACAGGAGGGCGTCGAGCCCGTTCATGAGCGGCGAGGCCATCGGGACGCCGATGACGGGCTTCGCCGTCTGGGCGGCGACGGCCCCGGCCAGGTGCGCGGCCATCCCCGCCCCGGCGATGAAGACCTTCACGCCGTCCCGGTCGGCCCCCCGCACGAACTCCGCCACCGCCTCCGGCGTCCGGTGTGCGGAGAGGATGCGCATCACGTGCGGGACGCCGAAGTCCTTCAGCGTCGAGGCGCACGCCTGGAACGTCTCGAGGTCGGTATCGCTCCCCATCAGGATCGCCACCTGCGGATGCCCCATGGTCACGCCCCCCTTGTTGGGTCCAGGACGGCCTTGCCTCCGGGACGAGGCAGGAACTTACCAGAATGCCCGATGCCAGTAAACGGTCGCCTCGGCCTGCGGTCGCAGGGCGGCCCGCCGACGCGTGCGGTGCAAGTTATTATCGGACCTTGCCGATAATACCTGTGTTCGAGGAGCACGGATCGGCCCGTCCGTCCGGACGGGAGGGGTGTCGTCCCTCCCCCGGGCGGGCCCGGAGAGGCGCATGCACGATTCCCTTCTCGTCGTCGGGTCCGTCTCCGCCCCGCCCGTCCACGAGCGAAGCGTCGCGGCGCCGCCGCGGGGCGCCCTCCTCCCCCCGAAATCCGCCGGTCCCTCCGTCTCGCTGCCCGCGCGATTCCTGCGCCACCTGGAGGTCCACAAGGGATTCAGCCCCGAGACCTTGCGCGCCTACCGGAACGATCTCGACCACTTCATGGCCTTCCTGGGAGACGAAGCCCGGATCGCGGGGGGCGGCGTCGACGTGCCGCTCATGCGACGTTACCTGGCGGAGATGACCGACGCGGGGCTGAGCCGCAGGACCCTCGCGCGCCGCCTCGCCTGCCTGCGCACCTTCTACCGGTGGCTGATGCGGGAGGGCATCGCGGATCGGAGCCCGGCGGCGCTGCTCCGTTCCCCCCGTCCGGAACGACGACTCCCCGCCATCCTGGACGAATCGGAGGTCGCGGCGCTGGTCGAAGCCCCGCCCCGCACCGGCTTCCGCGGGTCACGCGACCGGGCCGTCCTTGAATGCCTCTACGGGGGCGGGCTCCGGGTAAGCGAGCTGGTTCACCTCGATCTGGCGGACGTGAACGCGGGTGAGGGGGTGGCCCTCGTGCGGGCGGGCAAGGGGAGAAAGGACCGCGTCGCGCCGCTCGGCGGCTGCGCGCTGGCGGCCCTCGAAGCCTACGGGATCGAGCGGCGCAGGCGCCTCCAGGCGCTCGAGCGGGAAAGCCCCGCCCTCTTCCTGAACAAGAGCGGGCGGCGCCTGAACGCGCGCAGCGTCCGCCGCATCCTGATCTTCTGGCTCGGGCGCGCCGGGATCGCGAAGCCGGTGACCCCCCATACGCTGCGCCACAGCTTCGCGACCCACCTCCTCAACCGCGGCGCCGACCTGCGCGCCGTCCAGGAGCTCCTCGGCCACGCCCACATCGCGACCACCCAGATCTACACGCACGTCTCGACCCAGCGGCTCAAGGACGTCTACGATCGCGCGCACCCCCGGGCCCGGTGACGCCGGAAAGAAAAAGCCTTTCCCGCGGCTCGAAAAAAACCGCCACCACGGGAAAGGCCCGCCCCTCTCGCTCGACGACCGCCTCGCCTCGAAGCGCCAGGCCAGCTCGGCCAGGACCCGCTGCGCGCCCGGCTCCCCGTCCTCCTCCGCGTCGGCCCCGTACAGGGAGCGGCTGGCGGAAAGCGTCACGACCGACATCGGGCCGAGCGGAAGTTGCATGCCGCCTCCCACCTCCGTGGCCCGCCCCTCCCGGACCCGGTAGGCCACCCCCACCCCCACCGGCCCGACGGCATACTCCAGCCGGTGAACGATCTCGTCACCCCGGGGCTCCCACGAGAACCGGTAGAACCGCATCCAGCGGATCCCCAGCTTCGGACGCACCCCGGCCTGGATGCTCGAGTCCACATCGGAGAGATCCGGCGCACGGAGCAGGCCCCGATCCGGGAAGCCGGAAAAGAGCCGCGAGGCCCCGTGGGAATGGTCCACCTCGGGATCTTCGAGGACCGGACCGGGCTCAAGATGGGTGATCGGCCCGCCGCTCAACGCATAGCGCAGGACAGCACGGACCTCGCGATAGATCGGCTGACGCCTCAACACGACGGAGACGGCCCGCCGAGCCATGCGGACCATCTCGGTTCGACCGCTCCGCGCCAGGCCGAGCAGCACATCCTCCTCGCAAAGGGCGCCCCCCTCCCCATCGGGGACCACCGGGACATAGCCCGGCTGCGCACGGACCGCTGCGACGTCCACGAGGGGATTCACGGTAGGACGATGCACGAGCCCGTCGCTGATCCGGCCGAGTTCCTTCTCGACGTCGCCCCAGAACCCGTCCTCCGTCACGGGCGGAGCCGCCGGAACGGAGGTCAGGTCCACCCCGGAATCATGGAAAGCACCCAGGTAGAATCGATCGTCTTCGGTAGCGCGATCCGCGCCCAGGAAGGACGAAAGACATCCTCCCGAACCGGCGGCCAGCAACAGGACCGCCACACAGGCTCCCCAGGGACCGGAGTTGGATCGGGTCGGCATGAGCCACCTCCCCGACAACCCGCGTAACGCGCCCCGCCCTCCCCATACAGTATACGCCATTGGAGCGAGATCCTCCAAGTCGATTTCCGGGTTCTCCTCGAATCAAACCGGCCTATTCCCCCTGCGCGCCGAGCCGGACCTTCGCGGTCACGACCTCCCCGCTCCGACGCACCTCCACATCCACCTCCTCGTCGGGCCGGTGGCTTGCCAGCGCCCGCAAGAGGTCGTCGGGCTCTCCGACGGGCTCCGACCCCAGACGCACGACGCGGTCCTCCGCGCGAAGCCCGGCCCGGTCCGCGGGCCCGCCGGGGACGACGCTGACAATGCGAAGGCCGGGCTCTCCCGAGAAAAAGTCAGGCACGATGCCGAGAACGGCCCGCTTCCCGCCCCGGGGCGCGGGGGGCGGCTTCGTCTCGACAAAGACGGGGCGCTCCGGGACGGAAGCCGCCCGGGTCACGGCCTCGCATGCCCACCGCGCCACCTCGGCCAGCCCCTCCGCGTCCAGCCGGTCGGCCGTGTCCGATGTCCGATGGTACTCCTTGTGCAGGCCGGTGAAAAAGAAGAGGACGGGAACGTGCTGGGCGTAGAAGGGACTGTGGTCGCTGGCGGAGAGCCCGCTGCGCCGGAACGAGACCTTGACCGAGGCCTGCTCCCGCAGGCGCGTTTCGAGAGCCTCCCAGAGGGGGGACGTACCGGTCCCCTGCAGCTGAAGCCCCCCCGTCCCGGCCCGCCCGACCATGTCGAGATTGACCATCGCCGCCGTGCGTTCGATCGGGACCGCGGGACGGGCGACATACCGGCTCGAGCCGAGGAATCCGAGCTCCTCGCCGGCGAAGCCGACGAAGACGACCGTTCGACGCAGGGGCCGGCCCGTCGCGGCGACGGCCTGGGCGACCTCCAGCAGGCCGGCCACGCCGGAGGCGTTGTCGTCCGCCCCGGGATGGACCCGGTCCAGAACGCCCCCCAGGCTCGCCCCCGGGAGTCCGAAGCCGAGGTGGTCGAGATGGGCCCCGATCACCACCGCCTCGCCCGTCTCTCCGGGCCAGAGCCCCACGACGTTGGCGGTCCACCGGCGTTCGGCGACCACCTCCGTGCGAAGCGACACGTCGAGCGGAACGTCACGACGGCCGGCGGTCGCCAGCACGCGATCCCAGAACGCCTTGGCGACGCGAACGACCGGCACCCGCGCCGTCTCGCCGGCCCCGCCGCGCCCGACGGCATCCCGCCGGATATCCCCGATCACCAGGAGCGCCGTCGCGCCCTTTTTCGCTGCGGCCTCGGCCTTCCCGCGGATCCCCGCCGACTCGCGGTGGGCGCGATGCGTCTTTCCCCAGCCTTCCGGCGACCCGTCCAGCGCAACCGCCACCCGGCCGCCCACCTGCCATCCCGCGTAATCGTCCTCCGACCCGTCCGGGAGGACGATCCCGAACCCCGTCGCGACAGCCTCCGCCTTGACCTCCGCGTTCTTCGTGAAGCGGACAGGCTGAAAATCCTCCCCCAAACGGGCCTCGAGAAGGTCTGAGCCGATCCGGACGGAGAGGGCGTTGCCGGTGCCCAGGCGCATCTCGGCCGTGAACTCGACCCGCTGGAACCAGGTCCCTTCGTCGCCGCCGGGCTGGAGACCGAAACGCCTGAAACAGCCGGCCACATAGGATTCCGCCAGGGCGTCCCCGAGGGTCCCGGCCAGCCGCCCCTCCATCTCCTCGGCGGCAAGCGCATAGACGTGCCGACGCGCGTCCTCGGCGCAGATCCCCGCCTGCCCCTCCGGCGCCTCGGTGAGCGCCAGATCGGCCGTGGCCCGACGCGGCGGCACGCCCCAGCGGGTTGTCGTCCAGAGAAGATGCCCCTCGGCGTCAAACCGCGGCTCGACATCGGAGGCGCCATGCCGCGTCAGTCGCACGAGCCCGGTGCCGTCGTCGTGAACGAGAAAGAGCTCGGTGTTGTCGTGCAGGCCGGTCCGGGCCGCGAAGACGACGGAGCGTCCGTCGGGGTGGAGGACGGGCTCGCCCTCGACGCCCGGAAACCGGGTCAGGATGCCGTCGCCTCCCCCGGCCCCGTCGGCCATACGGATCTGGGAAGGGAATCCGCCCTCGGCCGGATGGAGACGGACCAGGCGCCGGGCGGCCGCACCGGCGGGGCCGGGCACGGGGCCGGCCGACCCCTCGGCCGGGCGAACCCTCCTCAGAAATGGTTCCGGACCGGGAGTGGCGGGATCTGAAGCGGAAGAGGAGAGGAACGAACGTGCGCTGCCGGCGGAGGCGGACCCCTGCGGGTTCAGAGCGCCTGCTCCGCCGGGCGCGTGAGGTCCCGCCTCGACCTCGGTCGACGGCGTCTCGCCGCTCCCCGTTTCCGGTTGCGGCCCGATGGTCCCCGAGCAGCCGAACCCACCGAGATACAGGGCAAGCGCGGCGGCCAGGCTCGAGCCGGTCCGGGATTCCCTGTCAGTCGATGCGAAGGGATCGATCCGCACGGTCATACACCTGAACGGACGAGTGGGCATCGAACGGGATCCGGCGGCCTGAATCCGGCCTCGCATCCTGCATGGGGAGGCTATCAGATGCCCCGACATCACACAAGTATGGACATCCAACACGGCCCCCCATAAAATACGGCGTCGCGGGCTTTTCCGTGGGGAAAAGATCCTGAGAAAATATTCCGCCGCCGACCGGGTCGCTCTCGGGTGGGGCAAGGTTCGCCGGGCGTTCCTGATCACCTGCCGCCCCGCCTACGTCCGCCGCAGCCTCGCCCGGCGCCAGGGCGAGTGCGCCCGGACGGGGGCCTGTTGCCGCCTGATGGTCGAATGCCCCTCGCTCGGCCTGGACGACGGGATCCACCATTGCTCCACCTATCTCCACCGCGGTCCGAACTGCTCCCTCTTTCCCATCGACGAGCGGGATCTGCGCGACCGGGACCGCGTCATGCCCGACCGGCCCTGCGGATACCGGTTCGCCCCCTCCTCCTCCGGCGGGGGCAACGGAAACGGATCCTCCCGTCATGCCTTTCCCTGGGAAATCGACGGCAACGCCCTGGGGGGCAAGGTCCGGAGGACGAACTCCTTCACGATGGTCTGCGCCTTCCTGCGCACGATCTGGACCATCCTGCGGGAGACGAACCGGAACGGGCATGGGAACGGCAAGGGGTGCGGGGATCGGGCGTTCCCGACCTGAGCCGGCGGCCGCCCCGGGTCACCGGTAGCGGCGCCGGAGCCTCCGCGCGGTCGCCGACGGGTGACGCCGGGAGGGAAAGACGGTCGAGACGGCCTTGGTGGGCGCAATCGGGACGCCCGGATCGCGCGGGATCTCGTCCAGCGCCTTCAGCAGATCCTCGGCATCCTGGTAGCGCTGCTCCCGCTCCTTCGACATCATCTTCAGGATGACGGCGTCGACGGACAGGGAGACGAGGGGGTTGCGCGAGCGCGGCGACGGGACCGGCTCCGTCAGCATCCGCGTAAGCACCACCGAGGCGGCGTCGGCGGGGAACGGCACGTCCCCGACGACCATGTGGTACAGGGTGGCGCCGAGGCCGTAGATGTCGGCGCGGAGGTCGATCGTCGCCTCGCCGCGCGCCTGTTCGGGGGCCACGTAATACGGGGTTCCCACCGCGGCCCCGGGATTCGTGACGCCCGCCTCCATCCCCAGAACGAGGTTCTTGGCGAGTCCGAGATCGCAGAGCTTGGCCACGCCGTCCCGGGCGATCATGATGTTGTCGGGCTTCAGGTCGCGATGGAGGAGCCCGTTCTTCCAGGCGTGGGACAGGGCCTTGGCCACCTGGTGAACGAGATAGATCGCCCGCTTCTCGTCGAAGGAGCCGCCCCGCCGGAGCAGGTCCCCCACCGTGCGCCCGTCCACGAACTCCATGACAAAGTAGTGGAGCCCCTCCACCTCGCCGACGTCGATCCCCTGGATGATGTTCGGGTGGTTGAGCTTGGCGACGGCCCGGGCCTCGCGGAAGAAGCGCTCCACGAACCGGGCGTTCCGCGCATAGCGGGGGCTCAGGACCTTGACCGCCACCGGCCGGTCCATGCTGAGCTGGACCGCCTTGTAGATCGCCCCCATCGCCCCCTGGCCGATCTTGCTGACGAAACGATAGCCGGTGATCTGGACGGGAACGGAGCGGTGGACCTGCTGGCGGA
>CAYUME010000018.1:0-18239 GCA_964445475.1 uncultured Planctomycetia bacterium | reverse complement strand
CCTCGGCCTCCGCGCCCGCTCCGGGGAGATCGCATGGCAGTACGAGTCGCGCACGCCCTTCCACCGCCACGGGACCGCGGGCGGCCTGTATGTCCTCTCGGCGGCCGACCCCTCCGCGCCCGGCCGCACGCGCCTCGTCGCGCTCGACCCCGGCGTCGGCCGCATCGCCTGGTCCGCCGCCGTCCCGGGCTTCCCCATCTCCGATCTCTTCGCCGGCGGGGGCCGCATCACCCTCGCCACCGCGCCGCCCGGCCGCGTCGTCTGCCTCGACGCCACGACCGGGCAGGTGGAGCAGGTCACGGACGTGGAGACCGCCGCCTACTCCCACGGGATGGCGTTCCTCCAGCCCGACCGCCTGGCGCTCGTCTCCTCGGACGGACGGGTGCTCTGCCTGGCGCCCGAGACGGGGAAGACGGCGTGGGAGGCGACGCTGGAGGGGGTGCGCCCGGCGCCCGGCATCGCCCCCGCCGGCGGCGCCGCCCTCGCCCTCGTCCTCCACGCGGGCGGCGCCCGCCCCCAGGAGGTCGTCGCCTTCGACCCCGCCACCGGCCAGCGCATCGTCGCCTGCCACGACCACCCGCCCCCCCCCGCCGCGGGCCCCGTCTCCGTCCTCACCGACGGCGCCGCCGTCTACGTCCTCTTCCGCGGGCGCGAACGGAACGAGGTGGTCCTGAAGGCCTTCGAGAAGACGCGCCTGGCCTGGACCTGCACGCCGCCGGAGGCGCCGGGCGACGCCGTCTCCCTCGCCCACCCGCCCATCCTCGCCGAGCGCCACGTCGTCCTCCCCATGCCCCGCTTCAAGCTCCCCCGCGGCCCCTGGCTCCCCCGCGTCGTCCTCGTGGACAAAGCCACGGGAAACGTGGCGCAGGACCTGCTCCCCGGCGAGGAGGCGCGCTCCCTGACGCCCCCCCGGGTCGACGTCTTCAGCGGGGCGCTGTCGATCCTCACCGACGGGACGCTGCGCCTCTACCGCGGTCGGTAGACGTGGGGGGGGGGGGTCCCCGCTCCCGCAAGCGGGTCCCTTCCGGTCGGGGAAGAACCCCGCCCCCCCGGGCCTCTCCCTCCTCCCAACATCCATCGTTCCTTCCGCGTAAGATAGACGGCAGGCGTGGGAGGGGTGGATTCCCCGCCCCCGCGATCCGTCGCTCCCTGGGGCGGGGAAGCCCCCCGATTTCCGCCCCCGTCAGGAAAGTTTGAAACGGGGGGACGACCGACGTAGACTGAGGGTCTATGTGCAGAACGATCCTGGCCGCCGTCGCGCTGCTCACCGCCGCGGTTCCGCTGGCGGCCGACGACCCCCCCTCGCCAGCCCCCCTCACCCCCGAGATCCACAAGGCCATCGACAAGGGCCTCGACTGGCTGGCCTCCCACCAGAACGAGAACGGTTCCTGGACCTGCCGCATCGGCTACAAGCTGATGAACAATTTCCTCGGCAAGGAGGGGGACCACGTCGGGGTGACGGCGCTGGCCGGACTGGCCTTCCTCGGCAACGGCAGCCTCCCCCATCGCGGGCGCCACGGCAAGGAGTCGGCCAAGGCCCTCGAGTTCGTCCTCGGCTGCGTGCGCACCGAGGACGGCTACATCACCCACCAGTCCTCGCGGATGTACGAGCACGCTTTCGCCACGCTCTTCCTGGGGGAGGTGTACGGGACGTCGCCGCGGGAGGACGTGAAGAACGCGCTGAAGGGTGCGGTCAACCTCATCGTGCGGGCGCAGAACCCCGACGGCGGCTGGCGGTACCAGCCCACGCCGTTCGACGCGGATCTCTCCGTCACGGTCTCCACGCTCCAGGCCCTCCGCGCGGCCCGGAACGTCGGCGTGGCCGTCCCCAAGACGACGATCGACCGCGCGGTGAACTACATCAAGCGGTGCGCCCTCTCCAACGGCAGCTTCAGTTACCAGCTCGGGGGGAACGACACGCGCACCAGCTTCCCGCTGACCGCCTGCGGGGTCGTCTCCCTCCACAGCCTCGGGGATTACCAGTCGCGCGAGGTGCAGCAGGGGGTGGAGTGGATGGCCGGGCCCGTCGGGCGCCGGATGGAGCCGCAGTACGGCGAGTTCCACTACTTCTACGGGCACTACTATGCCGCGCAGGCCTTTTACCTGGCCCGCGGCGCCACCTGGCGGAACTACTGGTCCCGCGCCAGCCGCGACATCGTCGAGGCCCAGCTCCCGGACGGCCACTGGGAGGACGACGTCGGCCCCGCCTACGCCACCGCCATGGCCTGCATCATCCTGCAGATCCCCTGCGAGTACCTCCCCATCTTCCAGAAGTAGCACGGCCCGGATCGGGCCGCGGAGACCGCTCACTCGGGACGCAGGCGCGGATCGGCCAGGTCCAGCCGGTACATCATCTGGTTGTAGTCGTAACGCGGCGTCACGTCGTCATTCCCCGAGAACGTGTTGCAGTACGTGCCCTCGAAGTACACGAGCTGGCCGTCCTTCTGGTTGAACTCGGGGTGATGGCATACGTTGTAGAAGGTGTACTTGTTGTGCGTCACGACCTTCACGGCTTTCCGCCAGGGACCCTCCAGCTTTTCGGCCTCCGCGTACCAGACCTCGCCCAGGTACGACGTGTCGCCGCCGGACTGCAGGAGGATCATGAAATACCGCTTGCGGAAGGGGCTGTACCCGATCGTCCCGTTGTGGTTGGCGATGTGCTTCCCGCCCTTCGCGTCGACCACCCAGTTCCACGACTCGTCCGGCCGGACCCGGTTCGCCTTGCGCAGCTCCTCCCACTGCTTGTCGTTGACCGGCGACGCATTGGCCTTCCAGGACCATACCAGCTTGCCGTCGGCGTCGCGGTCCAGCTCCGAGTCCCTCCCGGCAAAGCGCGCGCCGGCCTTCAGGCAGGTGAACGACTCGAACTGGTCCGGCTGCTTGAAGGCCTCGAGGCTCGCCCGGACCCGGATGGTCGGGAACGGCGTGACGAAGTAGATGTGCCCGCGGTCGGGGCTGGGCCCGCCGTCGCGGTAGGCCTGCCAGTCGGGGATCACGTGCTGCGTGTCGGCGAACGTGGTGAGCTTCTCGAACTGCTCCGTCTTGTCGTTGAAGATCGCGAAGCCGCGCTCCTTGAGCTCCGTCAGGCCGGTCAGGCGCGACCAGCGCGCCAGCAGGCGCTCCTGTTTCTGTTCGTCCGGCAGCGCGACCAGCGACCCCATCCAGACCACGCCCGGTTCGGGCAGAGGGCACATCTTCTTGGAGAATCCGTCCTTGTCGACGAAGTAGGCCAGGTCCACGCCGACGTCGGGGGCCAGGCCGCCCTTGCCGGGAAGGAGCGACGTGGCCGACGAGGTCGCGAAATTGCCCAGCGGATAGCTCGGCCGGTTGGTGTCGCCCCACAGCCAGAAGTGCCTGCCCTTGTACTCGGTCATGGCAACGGTATCCTGTCCGAGCACCTTGCCGTTCAGCACCGGCTGCTTCAGCGGGACCGGCAGCCCGGCCAGAACGCTGTCGCGGTAGAGGCCCCCGCCCGTGATGCGGTAGAGCCGCTCGGCGATGTTGATCCGCTTGATCTTCACCGTCGCCGACTGGCCGGCAGCAACCTTCAGGCGGACGCCGCGGATGCCGAACCCGTCGGCTTTCGGCTCCTCGTATCCGTGACTCTTGACCTGGAAGAAGACCTCCTGGTCCATCAGCCCGGGCTCATCGAAAGCCACGACCCCGGCGCTGTCGGTCCAGAGCCGGATCGCATGGACCGTCTTGAGCTCCACGAGCGGCACGCCGCGTCCGGTGTCCGCATCGACGACCTTGATGACGAAGCACGGACGGGACGGCGCCTCGGCGACAGCGCGGGGCAGGGCCGAGAGGACGAGCAGGAGCGCCCACCGTCCGGCGCGCCGCGGCATCCCGGGCCCGCATCCCCGAAGGAGCGCAGGTCGTCGCTCGCGTGTCACAGGGTTACTCCTGACAGGCACCACGCCTGCGCTGCCGCCGGTCTGCCTTCACAATCGGGTGCGGCCTCCTCACGCCTTCGGCGACCCGGCGAAGAGCCGGGGGGCCGACGCCCCCCTAGAGACGGGCACAAGCTTGCTTTTCCATACGCTTCAACACGACCTCAAGCAAGCCATTTCGCGCCGATGAACGCAGCGTCATGCCGATTTCCGACTGAGGCGGGGAAAGAAAGCGGGAGCGGGAGAGGGAACGGGGAGGGGGACTCGACGCAACAGCCCCCCGGATCGACATGAGCCTTCACGGGAAGGCGGGCGTCACTGCCCCAGCAGCCAGACCCCCGCCGCCACCTCGTCGCGAAACGCCCCCAGCGTGACCCCGGAGGGCAGGAGGTGCGCGCTCAGCTTCCGCACCATGACGTAATGCTGCTCCCGCGAGACCACAACGGCGCACGCCTTGAACCGTCCGACACAGGAGGCGATTTGAGGGGCGGATTCGCGAAGCTCGTGCTCCCCGAGGCTGAACTCGGTCCCGTGATCGACCACCATCAGCGCCAAGTCCGGGTGAAAGATCGGGCTGTCCAGGACGGACTTGATCGACGCCACAACTTCCGGCAGGGTGGGGGGATGGAACCACTCGATCTTTGCGATCAACGGATCGACGGAAACGGCGTATTTCGCTTGAGACTCCATTCCCCCTCCGCGCAACGCGCGACACATGAGATATGTACCAGAAGCAACGCCCATTCGTCAAGGGTCACGGGCGCCGGAGGAAGGGAGGGGACGGGACCGCACGTCAGGACGTGCCGACCGGCAGGGCCGCAGCAGGAAGGGGGGATTCACGCAACTGCGTTTCGAGCGCGGACCAGAGGACCTGCACGTAGGTCGGCCAGTCGTTCCGCATCAGCAACTGGGCGATCAGGACCATCTTCTCGCGCTGGGGGCCGGCCGAGTCGCGGACCCACGCCTCCAGCCGAGACAGGGCCTCCTCCTGGGTCGGGGGCCGGCCCAGCTCCTCGCCGAGGGTCCAGACCGCCTGGTTGATCTCCTTGCGCTGCTCCTCGAACTCGTCCCGGCTCCGGATCGTCCGGTCGGAGCAGAGCCGGGTGAACGCGGCCAGGTAGAGGGCGTACTCCAGGCGGGGGCCGCGCGCCCGGCAGAGGTCGGCCAGCGGCAGGTCGTTCGCCCGGGCCATCCGCAGACAGCGCCGCAGGTGCGCCGGCTCCAGGATCCGGGCGGCGTTCCGCTCGAGGTAGGTCTTCAGGTCGTCCCGGAAGCGCTGCCAGCGGCCGCGGGCCAGCTCCTGGACGGCGCAGCGGATCGCGTCGCTCGTCATCTCGCGCCCGTGCGGATCGGCGAAGACCATGGACAGGCACCCCCAGCCCCGCAACACGAACCCATATTGTGGATCGTATGGGTTTGGAAGTCAAGCCGTTGACGGACGTGGGCCGCCCCCCCTGGGGGGGGGCAACACGAGGCGGTCGCGTCCCGAGGAAGGGCCTCCGGACTTGCTGGTTTTGATAAACCAGATGCATGGCGAATGGGTTTGCGCGCATCCCGCCAGAGCCGCGCTACTTCAGCACGGCCGGCCCTTGACAGTCCTCGCGGACCGTCCCGTCGTGCGCGAGGATGGGCTTCGGGCCGGCCTCCCGGCCCGGCTCCCGGCACCCGGGGCCGGGCACACCGTCCCCCAAGTCCTCCCGCGCCTTCGCCGCCAGCGCCTTCAGCCGCTCCACCACCTCCGGGTGCGCCGCCGCCGCGTCGGCCGCCTCCCCGATGTCGTCCTGCAGGTTGCAGAGCTGGCCGGACTTCAGGTGGAGCTTCCAGGGGCCGGCTCGGACGGCTTCCAGGGCGTTGCCCTTGAAGTAGTAGAAAACCTCGTGCGGCGTCTTCGCCCCGGCCGTCCCGGCCAGGAGCGGCCAGATGTCGCGGCCGTCGATCGGCCGGTCCGCCGGGACCTCGCCCCCCGCGAGCTTCACGAAGGTCGGGAGTATGTCCATCATGCTGGTGATCTCGTCCGTCGCCGTGCCGGCGGGGATGCGGCCGGGCCACCAGGCGACGGTCGGCTCCCGCATCCCGCCCTCCCACGTGCTCCCCTTGTGGCCGCGCAGCGGCGCGTTGACCGCCCGCGACGTCCCCCCGTTGTCCGACGTGAAGAGGACCAGGGTCCGCTCGGAAAGCCCCAGCTCCCGCACCGTGTCCAGCACCTGCCCGACGCTCCAGTCCACCTCCTCCACCCAATCGCTGTAGATCCCGTTCGGCGACTTGCCCTGGAAGTCCTTCCCGGGGTAGATCGGGAAATGGACGGCGGTGTGGGGAAGGTAAAGGAAGAAGGGCCCGCCTTTCGCCTCGCGGAGGAAGCGGACGGCCTCCTCGGTGTAGCGGCGGACGAGGGGGGTCTGCTCCTCTGCACGGACGCGCTCGACGACCTTGTCGTCGCGGAGGAGCGGCAGCGGCGGGTGGCCGCTCTTCTTCCCCGCCCCCGGCTTCGGGAGCGGCTTGCCGAAGTCGCTCCGCGCCCCCTCCTCCGCCGGCCCCATGTCGTTCGAGTAGGGGAGGCCGAAGTAGTGGTCGAAGCCGTGGCGCGTCGGCAGAAACCCCGGCTGGTCGCCCAGGTGCCACTTCCCCACGCACATCGTCGCATAGCCGCGGGCCTTGAGCAGCTCGGGCAGGGCGTGCTCGTCGGCGTGGAGACCGGTGGCGTTGCCGGGGAAGAGGACGTTCGGAAGACCGACGCGCTTCGGGTAGCAACCCGTCATGAGCGACGCGCGCGAGGGGGTGCAGACCGGGGCGGCGTAGTGGCAGGTGAGCTTCCGCCCCTCCTTCGCCATCCGGTCGAGGTGCGGCGTCCGGTTCAGCGTCGACCCGAACGGCCCGATGTCGGCGTAGCCGAGGTCGTCGATATTGACCAGAACGAAGTTGGGCCGCTCGGCGGCGGCCGGTGCGGACGCGGGGACCGCCGCGGCGCAAAGGGCGAGCGCCGAAAGCAGGCGGGGGCGGAAAGGGAAGGGTGTCATGGGACGGCTCCGAAAAGGGCCCGACACCCCGGATTGGTGCACCGGACGGGCGGGAGCATACGGGTCATGGCCGTGGAAGGGGTTGGTCGGGCCGCGCCGGAAGCCGTCCCGCAAAAGACCCGACACACCCGATCGGCCGCGCCTGCGAAAGCGCAGGCACGACATCGAGTCGGGCTTGTTCGGATCGGGCCATCCATTCGTTGCGCGATGCTCCCTTCTCCGCTATGGTAGGTCTCTCCCGTCGTGCTCCGAGCCGATCCGCGTCCCTCGCATCAAGGACAAAACCATGCGTCCTGCCGTGCCCGCCCTCGCCACCTCGCCCGCCGCCTTCCTGCTCCTCCTCGCCCTCCCCGCCGCCGCCGGCCCCGCCCTCCTCGAGGGCGACCGCTTCCCCGACCTCCCCAACGGCCAGCCCGCCTGGCAGAATAACCCGGGCGTCTTCGAGATCAACCGCCTCCCCGCCGCCGCCTCGCTCGTCCACGCCCCGGACGAGGCGGCCGCGCGCCAGCGCGACCCCGACGCCTCCCCCTGGTACCGCTCCCTCAACGGCACCTGGAAGTTCCATTGGGTCGAGGAGCCTTCCAAGCGCCCGCTCGACTTCTACAAACCCGCCTTCAACGCCTCCGCCTGGGCCGACATCGAGGTCCCCTCCTGCTGGCAGCTGAAGGGCTACGACTACCCCCACTACGTCAACATCAAGTACCCCTGGCAGGACCAGAATCCCCGCCCCAAGCCCCCCGAGGCCCCGACCCAGTACAACCCCGTCGGCTCCTACCGCCGGTCTTTCGACGTCCCCGCCGACTGGGCGGGCCGCCAGGTCCTCCTTTCCTTCCAGGGGGTCGAGTCCGCCTTCTACCTCTGGGTCAACGGCAAGGCCGTCGGCTACGCCGAGGACTCCTTCACCGTCGACGCCTTCGACATCACCGACGCCGTCAAGCCCGGCCCGAACGTCGTCGCCGTCGCGGTCTACCGCTGGTGCGACGGAAGCTGGCTGGAGGACCAGGACTTCTTCCGCCTGGCAGGCATCTTCCGCGACGTGCACGTGATGGCGCTGCCGAAGGCCCGCGTGGCCGACCTGTTCGTGACGACCGACCTGGATGAGGCCTACCGCGACGCAGCCCTCCGCGTGGCCGTCGAGGGGACCGCCGATGCGGCCGGCGCGGAGGTCGACGCCGTCCTGCTCGACACGGCGGGAAAGACGGTCGCGACCCTCGCGTCCTCGGCGCTGAAGGTCCCGTCCCGCGGCGCGCCGCGGGCGGTCCTCGAGGCCGCGGTCCGCGCCCCGCGCCTCTGGAGCGCCGAGGACCCCGCCCTCTACGACCTCGTGGTGCGTCTCCGGCAGGGCGGCCGGCTGGTCGACGCCGCCGCCGTCCGCGTCGGCTTCCGCGAGGTGGAGATCCGCGACGGCGTCCTCCTCTTCAACGGGAAGCCCGTCAAGCTCAAGGGGGTCAACCGGCACGAGATGCACCCCGACCGCGGCCGGGCGCTCACCCGCGAGATCATGCTCCAGGACCTCCTGATCATGAAGCGGTTCAACGTCAACGCCGTCCGCACCTGCCACTACCCCGACGACCCCCGCTGGTACGACCTCTGCGACGCGTACGGGATCTACGTCCTCGACGAGGCGAACCTCGAGACCCACGACGTGCGCGACAAGGTCCCCGCCGGCGACCCCGCCTGGACCGCCGCCTGTGTCGACCGCATGCGCAGCCTCGTCGAGCGCGACAAGAACCACCCCTGCGTCATCGGCTGGTCCCTCGGCAACGAGGCCGGCCACGGCGACAACTTCAAGGCCATGGCCGACTGGGCCCGCGGCCGCGACACGACCCGCTTCATCCACTACGAACAGCAGAACGGCATCGCCGACATCGAGAGCACCATGTACTCCCCCGCCTCCCGCCTCGAGGCCTGGGGCCGCTCCGGCAAGAAGCGCCCCGCCCTGCTCTGCGAGTACGCCCACGCCATGGGCAACAGCGTCGGCAGCCTCTTCAAGTACTGGGACGCCATCTACGCCCACCCCAACCTCGCCGGCGCCTTCGTCTGGGACTTCGTCGACCAGGCCATCCGCAAGAAGACCGACGCCGGCGACGTCTTCGGCTACGGCGGCGACTGGGGGAAGGACCACCCCAACGACAACAACTTCTGCGCCAACGGCCTCATCTCCGCCGACCGCACCGTCCAGCCCGAGCTCTGGGAGGTCAAGAAGCAGTACCAGGACGTCGAGGTGAGGGCCGTCGACCTCGCCGCGGGCGGGGTGGAGCTGGTCAACCGGTTCCTGTTCTCGAATCTCACCGCCTACGACGCCTCCTGGGCGGTGACGGCCGACGACGAGGTGGTGAAGCGCGGGGCGATCCCGGCAGCGGACCTGGACGTGGCGCCGCTCGCGACGAAACGGATCCACCTCGACGCGGCCGTCCCTGCGCCGAAGCCCGGGGCGATCCATTGGCTGAACGTCTCCTTCCGGCTCAAGGCGGACACGCGATGGGCGGAGAAAGGGCACGAGATCGCCTTCGCCCAGTTCCGCCTCCCCGCCTCGGCCCCTCCCGCCCCGCTCGCCGCCGCCCCGAAGCCCCCGGCCGTGAAGGTCGAGGACGCGGCCGACCGCGCGACCGTCACGGGCAAGGACTTCGCCCTCGTCTTCGACAAGAAGGCGGGGACGATCGCCTCCTTCCAATACAAGGGAACGGAGCTTCTGGCGGCCGGCCCGATCCCGAACTTCTGGCGCGCCACGACCGACAACGACAACGGCTGCTGGCAGATGCGCAAGACCGCCGCCCCCTGGCGCCACGCCGGCCGGGACCGCGCCGTGAAGGAGGCGACAGTGACCCCCACGGCGGACGGCTCCGCCCGGATCGCCGTCGCCTTCGAGATCCCGACGAGCCCGCCGTCGTCCTGGTCCTCCGTCTACACGGTCCACGGCGCCGGCGACGTGGTGATCGAGACCGAGTTCGCCCCCGGCGCGGAGAAGCTGCCGATCCTCCCGGAGGTGAGCCTGCTCCTCTCGCTCCCCGCGGGGTTCGAGCGGGTGTCGTGGTACGGGCGCGGCCCGGGCGAGAACTACTGCGACCGCCAGATCGGGTACCCGGTCGGCGTCTACACGGACACGGTGGACAACTTCTTCGTCCGCTACATCCGGCCGCAGGAGACGGGGATGCGGACGGACGTGCGGTGGGTGGCGGTCACGAACGACAAGGGGGCGGGGCTGGTGGCGCTGGGGGCGCCGCTCCTGCAGGTCAATGCGCTGCACTTCACCCCGGAGGACCTCGACGGCCCGCGCCACCCGGAGGAGCTGAAGCGTCGCCCCGAGACGATCCTCCGCCTCGTCCACGCCCACACGGGGATGGGCGGCGACGACTCGTGGAGCAAGGGGGGCATGCCTCACCCGGAGTTCCGCGTGCAGCCGAAGGGGACGTACCGGTTCGCCGTCCGCCTCGTCCCCCTCGCCCCCGGCGGCCCGGCCCCGACGGCCATCTTCCGCCAAGCCGCGCCGGGCTTCGAGGCGGCGCGCTGAGGCGGGGCGTGGGAGGGGTGGGTCCGCCTTCGCATGCGAAGCCGGACAACCCCGATGGAATTGTATTCGATCCCCTTGACTCGTCCCGCATCGCGTGTTAGACTAATTCCAGACCCAATAGGTCTCAAATAGACGGCGTCATTTGGAGGATTTCGCATGCCGCACGCACTTCCCCCGCTCCCTTACCCGCACGACGCCCTGGAGCCCTACATCGACAGGCAGACGATGGAGATCCATCACGGGAAGCACCATCAGGCGTACGTCACGAACCTCAACAAGGCCTTGGAAGGTCATCCGGACCTGAAAGGGAAGGGCGTCGAGGACCTGCTCCGGGGCTTCTGCCACGTCCCGAAGGAGATCCAGACCGCCGTCCGCAACCACGGGGGCGGCGCGGGAAACCACGCCCTCTTCTGGGAGAGCATGGGACCCGGGAAGGGAGGGGAGCCGTCCGGCCACGCGGCGGACGTCCTCAAGGCCGCCTTCGGGGGCTTCGCGCCCTTCAAAGAGCGGTTCTCGCAAGCCGCCACGTCCCACTTCGGCAGCGGTTGGGCGTGGCTGGTCCTGTCGAAAGCCGGGCGCCTCGAGGTCCTCTCGACGCCCAACCAGGACTCGCCGCTCATCACGGGCCAGACCCCGATCCTCGGGCTGGACGTCTGGGAGCACGCCTACTACCTGAAGTACCAGAGCCGCCGGCCGGACTACGTCAGCGCCTGGTGGAACGTCGTGGACTGGGACGCGGTGGGCCGGCGGCTGGCGGAGGCGGGACAGAAGGCCGGCCGTGTCGAGGTGGTCGGTGCGCGGTGAGACCGACAGGCCCGCCTTCGAAAAGCGCGGGCCGTACGGAAAGGAGGGTCCATGATCACGAAAGAAGCCATCCGCGAGCCCGCCCCGCGCGCGCCTCCGCAAGCGGGATGCGGATCAAAGACAGGCCATCCCTCGAACCCGTAAACAGAAGAGGGGGGAATTCCTTCCCCCCTCTTTTGTATTCGCTCGACAACAGCCCCATCGCGCCGCAACAAACTCGCCCCCGTGTTACGAAAGCAACGCGTCGACTCCCGCCACATATCGCCAGCCGTGGGCAGCAGGCCACGGCGGCCGCGTCACCGGCGACACAACGTCCGTTTCGTCGCGCGCCCGCCCCGGCCGATCGTTGCCCTCGAACCGTCGCCGTGATACGCTCTTCCCGTGGACACGTCCGACACAACCTGCCGCCGCTGCGGCGCCTGCTGCCGCACCTTCCCGGTCTTCGCCTCGGACGCCGATGCGGCGCGCGAACCCCGCATCCGCGACGAGGCGGTCGCCCTCGCGCCGTGGCTCCGTACCGCCCGCTGGGTCTGGCGGCTCTACCCGCTCCCCTTCCACGAGCGCTGCTGTTTTCTCGATGACGACGCCCGCTGCGCGATCTACCCCACCCGCCCGGACGTCTGCCGCGCGTTCGCGCCAGGAAGCGCGCAGTGCGTCGAGGCCCGGCGGCGCGCGGACGCGCGCCGCGGCGCCTGAGCCGGCACGCCCGCGCGACGAGAAACCTGTCCTGCGGACGCCCCGGCGGGGCGGTCAGGCCTCCGCTCGCAGGCCCGCACCGGCCAGATCCTCCGCCGCGAAGGGCGGCACGTCCCGGCTCGCCGGCCGCGGCAGGCCCATTTCCTGGAACATCCACTCCGGCCGCGCGTCGAAGTCGTCGGCCCGGACCTGGGAGAGCACCTCCTCGACGGAGGTGACGCCGGCGCGGGCCTTCTCCATCGCGTCCCAGTAGAGCGTCGTCATCCCGCACTGCTCGACGGCCAGCCGCTTCAGGCTCTCCGACGTGAGGCCGCGGGCGGTGATGGCCGTGCGGATCGCGTCGTCGACGACCAACACCTCGTGGACTCCCACCCGTCCCTTGTATCCCGACCCCTCGCAGTCGGTGCATCCCACCGCCCGGTAGAGGGAGACGTCCGACGCCTCGGGGAGCCCGGCCAGCCGCCGCTCCCGGTCGCCGGGGCGGTAGGCCTGCCGGCATTTCTCGCAGAGGCGGCGGACCAGCCGCTGGGCGCAGATCGTCACGATCGAGGAGCTGACGAGGAACGGCTCGACCCCCAGCTCGATGAAGCGGACGACGGTGGAGGCCGCGTCGTTGGTGTGGAGGGTCGAGAGCAGCAGGTGGCCGGTCAGCGCGGCCTCGACCGCCACCTCGGCCGTCTCCCGGTCCCGGATCTCCCCCACGAGGATGACATCGGGATCCTGGCGCAGGAAGCTTCGCAGGGCGTGGTGGAAGGAGAGCCCGATGTCGGGGCGGACCTGCATCTGGTTGACGCCGGGCAGCGTGTACTCGATGGGATCCTCGATCGTCTGGACGTTGAGCGTCGGGTCCTTCAGCACGTTGAGGGCGGCGAAGAGGGTCGTCGTCTTGCCCGAGCCGGTGGGTCCGACGTGCAGGATCAGGCCGTACGGCGTCCGGATCCGCTCGCGGTACCGCTTCAGCTGCCGGGCCGAGAACCCGAGCGTCTCCAGGGGCACGATGGACTTCCGCTGGTCCAGGATGCGGAGGACGGCCTTCTCGCCGTAGAGCTGGGGGGCGGTGGAGACGCGCAGGTCGACCTTGTCGCGGAAGACGATCCGCCCGTCCTGGGGCAGCCGGCGCTCGGCGATGTCCAGGCGGCTGATGATCTTGATGCGGCTGACGATCGGCTGGATCAGCCGGCGGGGCTTCAGCCGCAGGACCTCGCGCAGGTCCCCGTCGACCCGGTACCGGACGACGACCTCGGACTCCCAGGGCTCGATGTGGATGTCCGAGGCGCCCGACGCGACGGCCTTGTCGATGAGCTGGTCGACGAGCATGATCACGGGGGCCGTGTCCCCCCGCACATCGGAGACCTCCGCGGTCTGCTCCGGGCCCCGATAGAGCGCCTGCAGCTCCTTCTCGATCTCGGCGATCGAGACCGCGGCGGGGGCGGAGCCTTTGCCCGTCCGCGCCGCCGGGAGCGGCGGGGCGGCCGGCGCCCGCTTCGTGTCCGGCTCCCGCACCCGGCCCACCGGGGCCGCCGCCGGGCCGAACAGGGCGCCCAGCGTGGAGGGGGCCACGACGAAGATGCGCCGGCTCTGCTTCTCCTCCGACATGCGCTGGAGCTCGTCCAGCAGCTCCCAGTTGAACGGGTTGGTCACGGCGAAGTCCACGCCCCCCTCCGGCCGCTGCGCGGCCACCACACCGTTCGCCTGGCAGAAGGCGCGCGGCAGCACCCCCAGCTGGATGTCGTCCATCCGGATCTCGCGCAGGAAGGGCAGGTGGAGGAACTCGGCGGCGTAGCTCGCGATCTGGGCGTCCCCGATCCCCAGCCACTCCGCCAGGTCGTAGAGCTTGAACGGCGACGTCTCCGCGTAGCGCTTCCGGTCCTCGGCGGCGACCTCCAGGCGGTCGAAGACGAACGCCTTGAACTCGGCGAACGACGTGAGCGTGTGGAGGCGGCCGCGGACCAGCGAGTTCCACTGGACCCGCGTCCGGATGTACCGCTTCACCGTGCCGAGAAGCGCCTGCTTGCTGCTCGGCTTGACCAGGTAGTCGGCGCCGCCCGTCTCGAAGGCCCGCGTCTTGTCCTGCGCCGTGTCCCGCGCCGTCAGGAAGAGCACCGGGATGTACGACCCGTTCTCCGTCGTCTGGATCTTGGAGCAGACCTCGTAGCCGTCCATGTCCGGCAGGCCGACGTCCAGGAGGACGAGATCGACCTTCTTCTGGCGGATCTTGTCCAGCCCCTCCTGGCCGGTCCCGGCCGTGACCACTTCGTAGCCGCCGTCCCGGAGCAGGTGCTCCATGAGGGTCAGCCAGTTGCGGTCGTCGTCCACGCACAGGATCGCCGGCTTGGGCGCGTCACTCATGGATCACCTCCACGTGATGGAGATAATGCAGCAGTTCCCCGACGTGCCGGCGCGCGGCCTCCGCGTCCTCGCGGAGGGCCGCCGCCTCCAGCCGGGCGCCGATCTCGGACAGGGCGTCGAACCCGTATCCCCCGCCCGTCCCCTTCAGGTTGTGCCCGAGCCGCCGCACCATCTTGAGGTCGCCCCGCCCCAGGGCCTCCTGCATGGCGGCCCCGTCCTGACGGATGTTCTCGAGGTACCCGGGCACGATGGGGGCGAGGTCGGCGCTGATGCGGACGACGATCGCCTCTCCCCGCGCGGGCGCGTCCGGGGACCGTGCCGGGGCGCCGGCGCCGGGCGGCTGCCCCCCCCCGCCGCCCGCGTCCGCCCCCCCCCGCGCCTCCAGCAGGCCCCGGATGGCGTCCAGGAGGGCCTGCGCGCCCGGGATCGGCTTGGCCAGGTAGCCGTCGAACCCGGCCGCCCGGCACGCCTCGCGGTCGCCGTCCGCGGTGCCGGCCGTCAACGCGATGACGGGGAGGCGCCTCAGCCGCTCGTCCGCGCGGAGGCGGGAGAGGATCTCCCGGCCGTCCATGTCCGGCAGCGAGAGGTCCAGCAGGACGAGGTCCGGGGGGGCGTGCGGGATGGCCGCCAGGGCCTCGGGACCGCTTGCGTACTCGACGACGGTGCAGTGCGCCTTGAGCAGGGCCCGCACCAGGCGCCGGCTGGTGGCGTCGTCGTCGATCACCGCTACGGTGGGGGTGGCCATGCGTCGCTCGCGGGGGAGTCCGATTCCGCCACCCGGCAGGGCCGGGGCGGCGCCTGGCGTCTTGACGGCGGCCGGTCTGTGCGCCCCGGACGCGTCCGTGCCGACAGTATCCTTTCTGGATCCCGGTTCAACAATAAGAATCGCATGTCGGTTTCACGCGCGCGCCGCGGCCTTCCTGTCATATAATCCGGGGCGGGCGCCGGCCGGCCGCGGGGCGGTCCCGCCCCGTCCGGTCTTCCCCCCCGCGCCCCCGAGGACGGCATGGACTCCGAAGCGATCCGCGTGCTGGACGTGGACTACGCCCACGTGCGCCTGCCGAACGGCGCCGACCTCTACATCACGGACTACGGCCGCCCCTTCCTCGACCACCTCCGCCCGGAGAATTTCCTGACGGACGCCGACTGGTTCGCGGCGAACGCCGTCCGGCTCTCGGGCACGAGCGCGGTCTACCGCATCCGGACCAAGCCGGTCGGGGGCGTCTCGAAGGACCTGGTCGTCAAGTGGAACCGGATGGGGCAGGACATCCCCGGCGCCGAGACCGCCGACGACCTGGCCAACGCCGAGTTCAACAGCCCGTTCGAGGAATTCTCCCTCGTCCTGGAGCTGCGCGACACCCGCCGCGAGTCGCCGGGCCTCGTCCTCACGCAGAAGCCCCTGGCCATCTACGCCGCCGCGGAGCACGTGGAGCTGGCGCGCAGCGGGCGGCGCGAGTACCGGATGCACGCCAAGATCCAGGCCCACCCCGAGATCCAGCTGAACATGTTCCGCATGTATGCCGTCATCTACGAGTGGGTCGACGGCCTCGACGCCATCCAGGCCCTCGACCGGGGGCTTCTGAACGAGAAGCAGGTCGAGTCCCTCACCCTCGCCTCCCGCGAGGACATGCGCCGGAAGGGCTTCGCCGTACGGGACAGCAAGCCGCACCACGTCATCCTCCGGCCCCGCCGCGACGGCCGCCTCGCCGCGGACCGGGCGGGGCGGACGCGGTACGCCCTGGTGGACTTCGAACTGCTGTTCCGGACGCCGGAGCGGGAGGCGAGCGCCCGGAGACGCAAGCGCAAGAGCTACCTGGAGCGCCAGCGGGACCGGTTCCTCCCCCGCGACCCGCGCACCGTCCCCCCGCACCTGAAGCCGGTCGAGATCTTCGGCGTCCCCTACGTCTACGGCCACGCCGAGAGCACCGGCGGCGCCCTCTGGGTCGTGGGGAACGACCCGAACCTCTTCGACTATTTCCTCCCCGAGCGCTGGAAGACCGCGCCCCGGACCAAGCTCTCCCTCCTCCACGAGATCTACCACACCGTCACGCGCGACAACATCAACCTCGTCTGGCAGGTCTCCAACGTCGGCCTCCAGCCCGACGCGGACCCCTTCAAGGAGGACGAGCGGAAGATCCTCGATCACGGGTACAACAGCCCGTTCGAGGAGGTCGCCCTGGCCATCGACCTCGCCCGGCGCGGCGTCCCCGCCACCTACCCGCGCGCGATCTACCGGACCGGCACCCCCGCCCCCAACCCGGGCAAGCTCGCCGACGGCCGGCGCTACGAGACCCACCGGGCGCTCCTCACCCCGGAGGGCGACCCGATCCTCCAGGAGGGCTACAACTACGTGATCATCTGGGGCTTCTGGAACGGGCCGGACGAGAAGCTGGCCGCGCAGGACGAGAACTACTACGAGGCCATCGACGCCCTGCGCGCCCGCAAGGAGGGGATCCTGACGAAGGAGGAGTACCTCGCCCTGATGCGCCGGGTCACCGACCGCCTGCTCGCCCTCGGCATCGAGGACCTCAACCTGCGCGGCAACCACCTCCTCCTCTCCCTCGACAGCGCGGGGAGCCTCGTGCGCGACGCCCAGGACCTCCCCGACACGCGCATCTGCAATTTCGAGCTCCTGCGGCGTCTGGCGTGACCGCAGGCGGCGTCAGTCCCCTGGATTCGGCCGCGGACGGCACCTCCCCGACGGGCGGGCGTGGACCTGCGCGGGCGGGCGGAAAGGCTCTGCAACGGACCCGTTCCGCCGGATGAAGGCGTGGGGGCGGTCCGGAACGCGGGGACATGCGGGAGCCTTCGGCGCGGGACCGGCGGGGAAGGGGGGGAGCCGTGCCGGCCTCGCCGCGAGGAGCGCGAGGAGCACGCCGCGGAGGACCGATCAGGAGACGCGCGCGCCGGGAGTTCCCGGGAACGACCGCGCTGCGCCGGGGAAGGGCGCCGGGCTTTCCGCAAGCCCGCCCCGGCCTCACCAGTCGACCTCCACCGTCTTCTCCTCCTGGACCCGCCCCCCCTCCACGACGTAGTACTTCAGCGCATGGAACTCGCGGCCGAGCTCGTGGATCGAGCCGGTCAGGAGCAGGTTCTGCGCCAGGTGGGCCTTGATCGCCTTCAGGCTCTCCGGGGTGCCTTTCTGGTAGAGGCGCGGCATGTCCTTCGACTTCCCCAGCTGCCGGAGCTCCAGGTTGGCGTGGGCCAGGTTGTCGAGCGAGATGACCCGGCCGGTCTGCTGCTCCAGCATGTACTGCAGGTCCGCCGTCTTCTCGCGGTACCGCTCGAAGATGTCCTCCCGCACCAGCATGTTCGCGTACGGCCGCAGCACGCAGTAGTCGAACTCCCAGATGGTGTAACCGACGATGGCGTCGGCCTCGTCCAGGGCGCGGAACAGCTCCGGGAGGTCGCGCTCCCCGCCCCCGTAGAAGACCGGCCGGTCCTCGCCAGCCACGAGCGTGCCCGCGAAGGAGAGACCCAGCTTCGCGAACACGTCCGCCTTCAGGGCGTCCTGCTCCGCCGGCGGCCGGGCCTTGAACTCCGGGGACTTGAGGTCCAGCCCGAACTCGTCCCAGCAGCAACGGGTTTCCAGGTCGAGGTAAAGGGTGCCGTTTCCCATCCCCGGATTTTAGCCGCCGACGGGCATTCCCTCAAAGGGAAACGAGCCCGGGCTTTCCGCCCCCCGGAGGCGGACCGCTACCGCGGACGCCGACGCCCCCCGCGCTTCGGTTTCCGGGGAACCGGCGGCAAAGGCCGGCTGAAATTGTTGAAATGGAGGCACTCCCGCCTCGTCCGGCCCTGGATGACAAAGCCCCGCCAGAACGGCGGCGCCGCCTCGCCCGCCGCCAGCCGCCTCGCGACCATGATCTTCGTGCGGCTCACGGGAATCCACACCAGGTCCCGCTGCATCCAGGACTCGCCCGGGAACTCGCGCCATCGGTACGCCTCGAGGGTGGGTTGCTCACGGGGCAG
>CAYUME010000017.1:16351-18916 GCA_964445475.1 uncultured Planctomycetia bacterium | reverse complement strand
CGATCCCTTCCTTGAGGAGGACGTGAACGAGGGGGGCGAGACAGTTGGTCGTGCAGGAGGCGTTGGAGACGACGTGGTGGGCCTTCGGGTCGTACTCGCCCTCGTTGACGCCCATCACGAACATCTTCGCGCCGCCCTTGGCGGGGGCGGTGATGATCACCTTCTTCGCGCCGGCCTGCAGGTGGAGCTGCGCCTTCTCCATCGCAGTGAAGAGGCCGGTCGACTCGATCACGTAGTCGACGCCGAGGGCCTTCCACGGCAGCTGGTCGGGCGTCTTCGTGGCCATCACGCACTGGATCTTGTGGCCGTTGACGACCAGGACGTCGTTCTCCTCCTTGGCCGGGTCGCTCTTGGTCGAGGAGACGTCGGCCTTGCAGCGCCCGTGGACGGAGTCGTACTTGAGCTGGTAGGCAAAATAGGCCGCGTCGGTGCTGACGTCGACGACGGCGACGACGTCGAACTCCTTGCCGAGCAGGCCCTGTTCGACGAGCGAGGCGAAGACGAGCCGGCCGATGCGGCCGAACCCGTTGATGGCCACCTTCACCGCCATGGCGTCCTCCGGGGAAATGGGGATTACGCGAACGAACGCGGATTTCAAGGACCCAGAAGAGCGGCAGTGTATGGCAGGGGGGGAAGCGGTTTCAACGAAAAAAGGCCCGGGCGGGGTGGCCGATTGTGCGCCGGGGCACGATTCGGTGCGCGCGGATTCGGCCGGGGACGCCCCCCGGAAAAACGGGAGGCCGGGCACCCGCCCGGCCTCCCGGGGTCGTCCGCGTCGCGACGGCTCACCCCGTCACTTCTTCCCCTTGAGCAGCTTGCGGAGGAACCTCAACCCGTCGGCCGCCAGCTCGTCCTGCGTGTCGGCCAGCTTCCGCCAGATCGCCGCCGCCTTGGCGATCGAGGTCACCTCCGGCGTGAAGCTCTCGATCACCACCGCCCCGTCGTACTTCGCCTTCCTCACCGCCTTCGCCCAGGCCTTCCAGCGGACCTGGCCCGAGCCGGGGGCGCCGCGGTCGTTCTCGCAGGCGTGCAGGTGGTAGAGCTGTTTCCCGGCCGCCTTGACCGCGTCGGCCACGTCCTTCTCCTCGATGTTCATGTGGAACGTGTCGAGGTGGATGCCGAAGGCCTTGCTGCCGACCTCCTTCGCCATCCGGACCGCCTGCGCGGCGGTGTTGACGAGGTCGATCTCGAAGCGGTTGATCGGCTCGATGGCGAGACGGACGCCGGCGTCGGCGGCCATCGTGGCGGCCTTCTTCAGGTTCGCCACCGATCGGTCCCACTCGACCTTTCTCTGCTCGGCGGAGACGAGGCGGGCCTTGCCGACGGAGGAGTACAGGGGGCCGACGACGACGGGGGCCTCCCATGCGACCGCGCAGTCGATGCAGACCTTGATGTAGCGCAGGCAGTTCTCCTGGACCTGCGGGTCGTCGTGGGACAGGTCCCGGTCCGGACCAAAGGCGCCGCAGACGGAGAGCGCCGGGAGGTCCGCCTTCTTTAGCCCGTCCTGGATCTTCTTCACGTCGAACAGGGAAGGGTCCTCGACCGGCAGCTCGACGCCGTCGAAGCCCATCTTCCGGATCTTCGGGAAGAGCCTCACGACGTCGTTGTTGAAGGGCGCGGTCCAGACCCACGTGTTGACGCCGAACCGGATGGCCATGGCATCCCCCAGGCAAAAAGACCCCCAGAAACCGGGACGAAGCGTGGCAACTATAGCCCGACGAAACGAGGCGCGGCAAGCCTTTTGCGCAGAACGCGGCGCGGCGCGCGGGAAAGGGCCGTCCGCCCTCACGCGCCCGTACCGCCCGCCAGGATCCGCTCGAAGCGCTCCCGGCTCCCGGGAAACGCCACGGCGAGGGCGCGGAACCACGCCTCCGTCTCCCCGTCCGCCGGCACCTTCGCCTCGTAGGGCCGGACGCACGTGTAGAAGAGGCAGTCGATCGGCTTGGGGCCGACCGCCTCCGCGGAGTCCGGCCGGTGCAGGATGCAGCGGCGCTCCCGGAAGCCGTCGTCCCGGGGCCAGTTCGGCACCGGGTGGCTGAGGAAGACGCACCCCCGGTTGAGCCAGGGGTTGGCCTGGAAGAGCTCGCGGCGGACCGCCCAGTAGTCCCCCTGGCCCGGGATCGCGATCGGCCGTCCCCGCTCGTCGATGGACTTCATGTGGAAAAAGAGGAGGGGCCGCGTGTCTCCCTCGGGCCCCACCTCCCGGCCGCAGACGTCGAAGTGCAGGAAGATGAACTCCGGAAGGGACAGCCCCGGCGGGAACCGGTAGCCCGTCCGTTCCAGCTCGCCGCGCCGGTACGCCTCGTGGATGGCCAGCACGTTCTCCAGGATGGCGAAGCCGCCCTGGCTGCAGCAGCCCGAGCTGCAGACGACGCAGTCGCGCTCCGCGACGCCGCCCCGGTGGTGGTGGTCGATCCGCTCCCGGATCGGCGGCGGCAGCGTCATGGCGCTTCTCCTTCCGGGGGCCCCTCGAGCCGATGGAGGCCGGGAACGAGTGGAACCGGGGCACACCGGCCTTCGATCGGCCACGTCGTCACCGCCCGGCCGGCGCGGCGTACTTCAGCA
>CAYUME010000017.1:2554-16251 GCA_964445475.1 uncultured Planctomycetia bacterium | reverse complement strand
CGCGTTCGCCTTCGGCCACGTCCACGCGCCGCTCCAGCTGTCCCCGGGCACCAGGACGGTGTGGACCGTGTCGGCCGCCCGGACCCCGTCGATGCCGGCCTGCGCCGCCGCGGGCCAGAGGCCCTTCGTGTCATGCGGCTCGTTCATGAGCCCGTACGCGAAGATCGCCGGCTCCGCCTTGTAGTGCTCCGCCAGCCGCTTCCAGAAGTCGGTGAAGGCGGCATACGGGACCTCCGGCGATCCGATCAGTTTCTGCCGGTAGCGTGCGTAAGGGAATTCCCCGGCACCCCCTGGGCGTCCTCGGCGCCTTGGCGGCGGGTCATTTTCCAGCCGCCACCGCCTCCAGCGACAGGACCTCGAAGACCGACCGGTCCCCCGCCTGGTTCGCCCCGACGAGGATCCGCGCCACGCGGTCGAGGTCGAGCCTCCCGTTCGGGTCCTCCCCCGAAAAGGCGCCGTGCTCCAGCTCGGCAAACGGCACCGTCCATTCCGTCGTCTCCCCCGCCTTCGGGTGGAGGCCGTCCTGCGTCAGGTAGCTCGCGCCCCCCGGCTCTGCGACCTGCAGCCGCAGCGTCAGCCCCTCCGCGGCCTGCACGACCTTCACGCGCAGCCGCAGGCCGGTGCACGCCGAGAAGTCCTTCGGCGGACTGAAGGCCAGCACGGGATAAGACCAGCGGTCGCCGGGCTGCGTGAAGACCGACGCGATGCGCAGCCCCCCGCCTTCCGCGGCGGAGAGCGTCGCGGTCCCGTTCCCCGAGCTGTTCGCCGCCCACGCCGCGGGCGCGAGCGGGAGGACCGAGACGACGCGCGCCGCCGCGCCCTTCGCCTCCGCCGCGACGCGCACGCGCGCCGCCGCGGTCGAGCGGTCTCCGGCCGCGACCCGCGCCGTGACGCGGCAGAGCCCCGCCGTCCCCTCGGGCGGGACGCGGAGCTTCACCGGGATCCGCGCCACGCCCATCGGCGCCACCTCGACGGCCGCCTCCGCCGGCTCCGCACGCACCACCGGGGCGTCCTTCGTGGGATCGACGGATTCGCAGGCCAGCGTCAGCACCCCCTTGAGCGGCGCCGCGCCGAAGTGCCAGACCTCGACCTCCGCGTCCTGGGCGGACCCGGCCGTCAGAACGTAGCGCTGCCGCTTGAACGAGGCGAGCGGGCGCGGGAGGTGGATCCGCACCACGGTCTCTTTCAGCCCCGGCTGAGGAAGCGGCGGGGTCGGCGCCGCCTGGACGTGCGCGACCGCCGGCTTCAGGTCTTTTGCGAGGCAGTAGACGGGCGAGGGGCCGACCGTCAGCCGCACAGCCCCGCCCTCGACCTTGAGCGGGATCTCCTCCCCCGTCACGGTCAAGCCGCGCGGCGCCGGGTCGGATGTCGGCACCCGGATCTCCTTCGGCCCCGCGTCGCGCCAGAGGACGGCCGTGCGCCAGGGGCCGGCGTCGAAAAAGGTCGCGGCGACGTCGTCCGCCCCGGCGATCCCCATCCCGAGCCGCTTCGCCCCGCCGAGGGCGAAGCGCATCGTCGCGAAGGCGGCGGCCCCCGGCGTCGGCGCGAGGTCGCGGTCGAGGAGACCGAAGTCGATCGTCCCCTCCTTGTAGTACGGGAAGATGAAGAAGAAGTGGCGGTCGATCCCGGCGTCGAGCGAGCGGGCGTAGGACTTCGCGACGAAGTCCGCCTGCTTCCAGCGGTCGGCCTCGCGGAGCCTCCCGTCGGCATCGGGAAAATGGACCCCCGCCTCGGTCACCCAGAACGGGAGCCCGAGCCGGAACCGCCCGGCCAGGTTGTGGTGCCAGGCCGCGACCGACGGGTGCTTGTCGGGCGGCTGGTAGAGGTGGTGGTTGTAGGCGTCGGCGTACGAACCGACCTCGTTCTCGAAGTAGAGCTCGCCGAAGGCCTTCGCCTGGGTGGCGAAGGAGTTGAAGAGGACGATCGCCCCGGGGTCGCCGGCCCGGATGCCGAGCGAGGCGGCCTTGTGGAAGGCGGCGAGGCGGTCGGCCGGCTCCGTCGCGAAGACCTCAATGTCGGCCTCGTTCCAGATCTCGTAGGCCTGGATGCGCCCGCGGAAGTGCTCCGCGAGGGCTTGACCGAAGTCGTAGGCGTCGCGGAGGCTCTCGGGGAAGGCCTTCCGGTCGCGGTCAGCGCGGGCCCAGGCGGGGATGTCGTGGAAGACGGTGACGACGGAGAGCCCGGCCCGGCGCTGGGCGTCGGCGGCGCGGTCGTAGCGCTCCGCCCAGTTGAACTCCCCGCGCGCGGGCGCGACCTCGGCCCAGCTGAGCCGGTCGCGCACCCACGCGGCGCCGCAGAGGGCCAGCGCCTTCGAGACCGCGTCGTAGTCGTCGGGCTTGACGAGCCACGCGATGGCGCCGTCGGTGGCGATGCGGGCAAGGGACGGATCGACCTTCGGGCGCGCGCCGGGGTCGAAGGTGACGACGAAGGCGAGCGGAAGGGCCTCCGGCGCGGCCGGGTCGCGCAGCTCGTAGTAGCCGCGGGGGAGCCGGCCGAGGGCGAGCGCGGCGCGGCCGTCCTTCCACGCGGCGGCACGCTCGCCGAGAGGCGCGTCGCCGGCGGGGCCGCGGCGGCAGAGCGCCAGCGCCGTGGGGCCGGCCCCCTTCGTCTCCAGCGTCAACGTCACCGGCCCGGACTCCGGGAAGACGCGCAGGCGCTCCGCGACGAAGACCGGGACCGGCGCGGCCGCGGAAGGGCGGGACAGGAGCGCAACGAGAAGAAGAAGAAGACACCCCGGTCGTGCGCGCACAGGAGACCCTCCCAATCCGGCGGCCCGCGGAGGCCGCGTCTTTCGTTGCGGCACGGCCCCGGGGGATCATATAATAAAAGGCAGGTGCCCTGCCACATTTCGGATTTCACGGAGCTCCCGGCCCCTCCGCCCCGCTCTCATGAGCCTTCCCTCCTCCTGGCGCGAACGGCTCCTCGGCGACCGCGGGACGGCGCTCCGCGCGGGGCTCGTCCTCGCCGCCCTCGTCGCCTCCACCGTCTATGCCGAGCTCGCCTGGGACTACACCCACCCCGCCATCGACCTCTGCCTCGACGACCCCGCGCGCCACGAGGGGAAGACCACGACCGTGGGGCCCGCGCGCGTCGAGGCGGTGGACGCGTCGGGGTTCGTGGCGCGCGACATCCGGGGAACCGCCGTCTTTGTCGAGGCGCCCCCCGGCATGCCGGTCGCTGCGGGCGACACGGTCGCCTTGCGGGGCGTCTTCCGCCGCTCCGACGCCCCCGGCCGCTCCCCCGGCTACCTCGCGCTCGACGTCGAGGACGGCCGCCCCGTGATCCGGCCGGCCCCGTCGGGATTCGAGAAGCGGTACGGGATGTTCGCCGTCTCGGCGGCGGTGCTGGCGTACGTCGCGTGGCGGTTCCTGCGGGCGTTCCGGGTGACGCGCGGGGGGCTCGAGATCCGCGGCCCGACAACCCGATAGGAGCCGCCAAGATCGCCACGCGGCACGGAAAGAACGCCAAGAACAACAGCGTGGCGTCCGCTCTGTTCCCCTTGGCGACCTGGCGGTTTCTCTCCGTCTTCCCGAGCCGTGACGCGCGGGTCCAGGACAACGCATGGCCGACCTGCTGGTCCATTACGCCGTGAGCCGGACCGCCGCGCTGGGCGCGCGCGGGGCCGTCGCCGCCGAGTGCCTCCTCCTCGGCGCGGTGCTGCCGGACGTCCTGGCCAAGCCGCTGCACGTCGTCTTCCGGCTCGGGTGGGCGACGACGGCGACGCACGCGCCGCTGACGTGGCTGGCGCTGGCGTACGTCGCCGCGCATCTCTTCCGCGCGCCCCACCGTCCCGCCGCGTTCCTCGGGATCCTGCTGGGCGGGTGGCTCCACATCGGGGTGGACCTGCTGCGGGAAACGATGGGGCTGGGGGCGATCGCGCTGGTCTACCCGTTCTCGGTCGAGACGTACCAGCTGGGCGGATGGTATTTCTCGGAGGACTCGCTGCGGTTCGCGCCGTGGGCCCTGGGCGCGATCGCGTGCGTCGAGGGATGGGCACGGTGGCGACGGCGGCACATAGCCGGGCCGGCGCCCGTCCCGCCCGCAGATTGACCGATGGTCTCCGCCGGGACCCCGTCCCCGATGGGGGTGGGGCTCAGGTCGCAACCGGGATAGGGTTACACCTTCTCCCTTGCTCCGACGGCGCGCCTTCGGCTCCGGGAGTTTCCCCCATCCCTGACCGGCCGTCGTTTGAACGCCCTCCCCCGTCCCCATCGAAGCCCTTTCCCACTCCGGCGGGGAGGTGCTGCTGTTCGTAACACGCATAGAGGGCCGGCCCCCGGTGGCCGGCCACGCTTCCGCCTTGCTCCCGCTGTCCTTGCGTCAACAATTTGCAGGGTGCTATAACACCATCATGCTCGAAACGCTCCTCTGGATCAGCGCCGGCCTGTGGGGCGTGTTCTTCCTCCAGTTGCTGCTCAACCGGGCGCTGGCCCACGACCTCTCCCGATTCCCCGTCCGGGAGCCGGCGCGCTGGCCGTTCGTCTCCATCGTTGTCCCGGCGAGAAACGAGGCGCGCGACATCCAGGACGCGGTCGCGTCCTTCTGCGGACAGGACTACCCCGCCTTCGAGGTGATCGTCGTGGACGACGGCTCCACCGACGCCACGCCCGATATCCTCCGCGAGCTCCAGGCGCGGCACGCGAACCTGAAGGTGGTGCCGGGACGGGAGCCTCCGGCCGGCTGGCTGGGCAAGCCCAACGCCCTGGAGATGGGGCGCCGGGAAGCGCGCGGGGAGTGGATGCTCTTTGTCGACGCGGACATCCGCTATGCGCCCGACCTGCTGCGGCGCGCGATGGCCTTCATCCTGCCGCGGGAGGCCGCCATGCTGGCCGTGGGCCCGAACTTCGTCACGAAGGGGTTCTGGGAGCCGGTGGTCATGTCGTCGCTCTACCTGGCCGGCACCGCGATGCTCCCGATCTTTCTCGCCGTCCACACGCGCAGCCGGCGCATCGCCCTGGGGGGCGGCGTCTTCAACCTGGTCCGTCGCGACGCCCTGGAGGCGAGCGGGGCGTTCGAAAGCCTCCAGGCGGCCGTCGTGGACGACGTCGGCCTGGGCTTCAAGGTCAAAGGGGCGGGCTACCGGCAGGCGGCGGCCATGGCCGGGCGGCTCATCCACGTCCGGATGTACCACGGGCTGGGGGAGACGGTCCGCGGCTTCACCAAGAACCTCTACCCGGCCATCCGGCGGGTCCCCCTGTTTCTGCCCTTCATCCTGGCGCTGAGCGCGATCCTGAACGTTCTCCCCTACGTCGGGCTGGGCGTGTCGCTCGCGGCGGGCACGCCGAGCCTCCCGGCGATCCTGGCGCTCGCGTTCATGCACGGGGTCTTCGCCGCGATCGTCCTCTTCTTCCGGCAGCCCTGGTTCATCGTCTTCACGAATCCCCTGCGGGAGGCGATGACGCTCTTCATCTTCTTCCGGTCCCTGGTCAGCTACTGCCGCCACGGGGTCGCCTGGCGGGGCCGCACGTACGACTTCCCCGTGGGCGGAATGGGGTGAGCGGGAACGGGGCCCGCGTCCCGCGATCCGGCCCAGGATCCGTTGTCGGATGGCTGCACACGTGAACAGCCCGGATCGTGCCAGGGTGCAGCCGCGACGGCCCGGAACGTCCCTGCTCCTGGGGCTCGCCCTGCTGGTCCCCCTGCCCCGCCCCGGCACGGCCGCCGACGTGCGCACGTTCACCAACCCGATCTGCCCCCACGGCGCCGACCCGTGGGTGGTCCGCCACAAGGACGCCTACTACTACTGCCGCTCCGGCGGAGGGAAGATCTGGATCCACCGGGCGGCACGGCTCCAGGAGATCGGCCGCGCGCCGGGCGCCGCCGTCTGGACGCCGCCCCCGAACACGCCCTACTCGAAGGAGCTCTGGGCCCCCGAGCTTCACCGCCTCGACGGACGCTGGTACGTCTATGTCGCCGCCGACGACGGGAACAACCAGAACCACCGCATGGTGGTCCTCGAAGGCGACGCCGACGACCCGCAGAAGCCGTTCGCCTTCAAGGGAAAGATCGCCGACCCCGCCGATACGTGGGCCATCGACGCGACCGTGCTCGTCATGCCCGGCAACCGGAAGTATTTCGTCTGGTCGGGCTGGGAGGGGGACCAGAACGTCGCCCAGTTCCTTTACATCGCCCCGATGTCCAACCCCTGGACGATCTCGGGCGGGCGCGTCTGCCTCTCCAAGCCCGAGCTTCCCTGGGAGCTGAACGGCCGCCCGCTCATCAACGAGGGGCCCGAGGTGCTGCGCGGCGCCCGGGGGAAGGTCTTCCTGATCTACAGTGCCAGCGGCAGCTGGACGGACGACTACTGCCTGGGGCAGCTGGCGCTCGTCGGAGCCGACCCGATGAAGCCCGCCTCGTGGGTGAAGAAGAAGACCGCCGTCTTCGCGCGGACCGCCGACGTCTTCGGCCCCGGCCACGCCTCGTTCGTGAAGTCGCCCGACGACCAGGAGGACTGGATCGTCTACCACGCGGCGCGGCGGAAGGGCGGCGGGTGGGACCGGGACGTGCGGATCCAGAAGTTCGGCTGGGCCGCCGACGGATCGCCGGACTTCGGGGAACCCGCCTCGCCGGGGGTGGCGCTGCAGGAGCCGTCGGGGCAATAAGCAAACGTCAAGACGCCGTGGTCGCCAAGAACGCGCCAAGGAGTAAGGGAGGGGCTTGCTGACACCGGCGAGGACTACCCCGCCGCCGAGAAGGCGTGCCCGGACCGGCGAAATTGGCGTGTCGGGTTGTCCCGACTTCGCCCGGGGCACGAGCAGGCGAAGCCAGGCAGGCCGCGCGGTCGAGGTAGGACAGGCTGAAACACCACAGTCCCACCTCGGCCCTTTCACCGCAGCCGCTTCCCGACGCCTGTCGTGGCCGGGGAGACGGAGGAGCCCGGCGAGGGGTGGGGATCGCTTGCGGCGCCGGCATCGTAGCGTCGACCTCCGGTCGGCACGCGCGTCGTCAGGGCGCAGGTGCAGCCCCGGTCGCGGTGTCCCCCGCCCAGGCTTTCGGCCCCTTGCCCTTTCGGGGCGCCCGTCCCAGCTTCTCCTCGATGGCCGCCAGCACCTCGACCAGCGACTCCAGCAGCCGGTCCTCCGCGCCGCCGCCGGCCACCTGCCGGAGGACCAGCTCCTTGGCCAGGAGCGTGGCCAGGTACCGGAACCGGCGCCCGGAGTCGCGAGCCGCCATCAGGTAGTCCGGGTGCGAGCCGTTGAACTCCCACGTTCCCCCGCGCAGACGCGAGCGCCAGCGCCCCGCCGGGTCCTTCACCTCCGCCGGCTCGGGAATCCCGATGTCCTCCGGCTCCGGCGGCTCGATCTCCTCGAGCACCTCGACCCGCGCCTCCGCCGACGCACGCCGTTCCCCCTGCGCGGCTTCGACCCGGATCAAGGCGCTCCCGACGGCCCCGGCGTGGTACGCGATCCGCGCGGGGCCGGACGGCGCCGGGCCCCGGTCGTCCTCCCCGCCCGGATTACCCGGGAGCGTCTCGATCCGTCCCGGCCCCTCCGCCAGCGACCACGCGAACGCGACGCCGTCCCGGATGGCGCGGCCCGTGGCGTCGAGCGCGCGCGCCGCGAAGCCCGCCTCGGCGCCCACGGGGAGGCGCCGGGCCGCGGGGACGATCCGGACGGACTCGAGGGGGCCGGGCTGGAAGAGCTCCGGCAGCTCGTCCGCCCCGGCCTCGGGGAACGCCTTGTCGTCCGGTTCCCCGTCGGGAACCCGCGATCCGTCGAGAGGATCTCCGGCCCCCGTTCCGCCCGCGCCGTCCTTGACGGGAAACAGCTCGTAGTGCGGCAGCCGGCGCTGGAGCTCGCGGAAGACCTGCCGCAGGCGCTTGTGGAGCGTCCGGTCCGCCTCGCGCCCGGCCGTCGCCTCGTAGACGGAAAGCCACTCCCGCACGCGGTTTGCCAGGGCGCGCATCGCCACGGCGAAGGCCTCCGCCTTCGCGTCGGGGACGATTCCCCGCCGCGTGCCGGGGGCGACCTCGAGGAACGGCGCGTCGATGATTCCCGTCAGGCGCCCGCCGTCCCATGGCGGGTGCTTGAGGTCGACCGCCTCCAGGAGCGGCAGGTCGTCCGCGACCGTCGTCCCCGCGCACGCCAGCGCCACGCGGCCGGCGCCGTGCTCCTCGGGAAGGTAGTGCAGCTCCACGCGAAGGGACGGATGCCCCTCGACGGGCCACTCGGCGACTTCGCGGAGGGGAATGCCCTGGAAGCGGGGGGGACGTACGAGGATGTCCTTCTGCGCGGTGCCGCGCGCGAGGCGGTCGAGGACGCGGAGGCGGACGTCGCGACCGAGCAGCTGGCCCCGCAGCTCGAAGGCGAGGTAGTCCGCCAGCCGCCGCCCGAGCAGGAGGCGCTGGGCGGCCGGGTGGAGGTCCCGGATCGTCACCTCGGTCCACGTCGGCTCCAGGCGCCGCTGCCCGCGCTCGGGGGCCACCATCCCCTCCGGCGTGTCCTCTTCCAAGTGCAGCCCGAAGACGTCCGAGCCCTTGACGCGCGAACGGATGGTCATGAGGCGGCCGACCGACCAGAAGCCGAGGAGCCCGATCCCGTACTTCCCCTGCTGGAGGAGGCGGTAGCGCTCCTCGGGGGTGAGCCGCCGCTTGTACGAATGGCCGATGTGGGTGGCGATGTGCTGGAGGGCGTCGGCGCGGTCCATGTCCGGGAGCACCCCCTCGCCGTCGTCAAGGACGGAGAGACAGGCGGCGCCGCCCTTGCGGAAGCGGGTGAGGGTCACCTCGCGCGCGCCGGCGTCGAGGGAGTTCTGGACGAGCTCGGCGACGGCCTTGCGGGGATCGTTCTGGGAGCGGGCGAGGAGGCGGATGAGGTCGAACGGGTCCGCCGGCTTGAGGCGGAAGCGGCGCGTCAGGGCGGGGGGAGGATCCGTCGGCGGCATGGCGGTCTTATATCCCGCGCGACGCGGAGCGCCAAGCGAAAGGCGGGAGCACTCACGAGCCCCCCGAGAGCGCCCGGGCCAGCGCCCCGAGCGCCTCGGAGACCTTCTTCAGCGTCTCGCCCGTCGGGACCGGCAGCCTCAGATAGGCCTGGCCCGTCTTCGGGTCCCGTGCCACGAGCGTATCGGGGGCAGGCGATGCGGACGCCTCCCGCTTCGCGCCGGCCGCCTGGGGAGCGTTCAAGGACTTCGCGAGGCGGTCCAGGAACGAGAAGCCGGCCGCGAGGAGGTCGCCCACCCCGCCGGCCGGCGCCGGCGTCCCGGCCGCTTCCGTCGCGGCCGACACGCGCGTCCTTCGCCCGTTGCCGCCCGCGGACTTTGTCGCCTCCTCGCCGTCCTTCGTCTCCTCCAGCCCCTCCGCCGCCTCTGCGCGGGACGCCGCGTCCTCCGGCGGCATGGACGGGGGGATCGCCCCCGACGCCTTCTCCACCGACTCCATGAACCGCGTCAGCCGCGTCCCGCCCAGCAGGACCCGGTCCTCCCCGCCGTCCAGCACGCCCGCGAAGACCGACCGCTTGAACGTGAGCAGGTCCAGCATCCCGTGCTCGATGGTGCCCTGCGCCACGAAGTTCACGACACGCACCGGGCGCTGCTGGCCGAGGCGGTGGACGCGGCCGATCCGCTGCTCGAGGACGGCCGGGTTCCAGGGCTGGTCCATGTTGACGACCACCGAGGCGTTCTGGAGGTTCAGGCCGACACCGCCGGCGTCGGTCGAGAGGAAGAGACGGCAGCGCGGGTCTTCCTTGAATCGCCGGATGAGATCCCCGCGCCGGCGGCCGGGGACGCCGCCGTGGAAGAGGATGTGCGGCCACCGGCGGGCTTGGAGGCGGCGGACGATCAGCTCGTGCATCCGCAGCCACTGGCTGAAAATCACCACCTTCGCGTCCGGCCGCTCGAGCACCTCCGCCAGCAGCGTCGCCAGCTCGTCGGCCTTGACCCCGTGGTCGGTCTTCTTGTCGAGCAGGTAGGTGCTGTTGCAGGCCATCCGCATGTTCTGGAGGGCGATCAGGAGGCGGCGCTGGTCGGTCTCCGGGAGAAACCCGTAGCGGCGCCACTTGGCCACGATCCGGGCAACGATCTCCCGGTTCTCCTCGTGGTGCCGCGTCTGCTCGTCCGTCATCGGGACGAAGAAGACCTTGTCGAGGCGGCCGGGGAGCTCTTTGAGGACCTCGGCCTTGCCGCGCCGCAGCAGGACCGGCCGGAGCGTCCCGGCGATGCGTGAAAGGTGCCGGTAGCCGACGACGCGGCCGTGCCCGTCGGGGATCTGGTGCGCGTCGAGGAACCGGAACATCGGGCCGAGCCGGAAGCGGTCCACGAACTCGACGATGGAGTGGAGCTCCTCGAGCCGGTTCTCGAGCGGCGTGCCCGTGAGGACGATCGCGAGGTCGCCGGGGAGGCGCTTGACGCTCCGGGCGGTGCGCGTCTTCCAGTTCTTGATCCGCTGGGCCTCGTCGAGGACGACGAGGTCGGGGTCCCAGCGCCGGATGGCGTCGAGGTCGCGGTGGATGACGTCGTAGTTGACGATCTTGTAGAACGTGTCGGTCGCGTAGCGCGCGGCGCGGGCGGCGAGGAGGCCCTCGACGACCTCCGTTGACCGGTCCGTGAAGCGGCCGATCTCCTGCTTCCACTGGTGCTTGAGGGAGGTGGGGCAGACGACGAGGACGCGCCCGACGCCGGCCGCGCGGGCGAGGATCTCGGCGGCGGCGACGGCCTGGACCGTCTTCCCCAGGCCCATGTCGTCGGCGAGCAGGCAGCGCCCGGCCTTCGCCGCGAAGAGGGCGCCCTGGCGCTGATAGGGGTAGAGGGGGACCTTGAGGAGCCGCCGGAAGGCCGGGCTCGCGGCGCCGCGGGGGAAGGCCTTGTCGACGGCCTCGCGGCGGCGGGCCTCGTCCCGGACCTGCGAGACGAGCGCCCGGGCGTCGTCGTAGCACCGGATCTCGTGGCCGCCCGCCCGGGCCTCCTTCAGGAACGACTCGAAGCGGGCGAAGGCGGAGGGGCGCAGAAGTCCGTCCGGGTCGAAGTAGCGGGAGGCGCCGCGCTGCACCGCCGGCGGGCAGCAGCGGCCGGCGCGAAAGGCGACCTCGCGTTTCGCGCCGTAGCGGAGGTAGACCTCGGAGTAGCCGGGGTGGAAGCCGGCGTCGAGGGCGGCGCGGCCGCCGCGCTTCCGCTCGAGCGCCGCCAGCGTGGACTCGACGTGCTTGCAGGTGCCGAGGGCGTTGACGGCGAAGTCAGGGCACGAGCAGAAGTTGTCGCCGGGACTCCGGCCCCGGATGGCGACGCGGTAGGTTCCGCGGGTCGCCGGGTTCGTGACGGCAAACTCGGAAAAGACGGGCTCGTCCCCGACGTTCTTCAAACGGAACTTCTGCGCGCGGCCGAACTCTCGCCGGAGGGCGGTCTGCCAGGCCTCGAGCGTCATTCCTTCGGGGCGGCGCGTGCGGGAGGTCGCGGCGGAGTCGCGGGACCGGCTGGCGTTGCGGCCTGCTCGTTTGTCGCGGTGAGCCAAAGGGGGAATCCTCGTGCGGAAACCGTCATCCTCGATCGCCGGATTATAGGGGCGGCCGGGGCGACGGACAAGGGGGCTTCATCGCGGAATACGGCGCGGCATGCCGCCGTCGTGCCGTATTCCGCATTTCACGATTGGAGGTGACGGAGGCGATCGGGGCGTGTAAATTGAATAGCCCGCATTCAACATGACGCCCCGCATCCGTTGCCGGTCTTTCACGATGGGCGCGGTCTTTGCCGCCGCCGGCTTTGCCTCGCCCGCGCCGCCTGCCGATGCCCCGCCCGCCGTTCCCCACGCCCCCGTCGTCCGCTTCAAGCCCGCCACCGACGCCGAGGAGCGATTCCTCTTCCGCGAGCTGCACACCCAGCTGGGGCGCGACGGGAACCGGTTCGCGGACGGGCGCGGGTACGTCGTCTATCGCCTCCCCTTCGCGAAGGGCGCCGCCGCCGCCCTCGTCCTCGACATCGCCAACGAGTTCCTCGTCGAGGCCTCCGACGACCTCGCCGGCCGGTTCCAGGTCGTCTCCGACTTCCGCGCGTTCGGCGAGGGGTTCCAGCGCGTGACGGCGCGGGTCGACCTCACCGCCTTCACGACGAAAAACGGGCTCGTCTACGTGAAGATCGGGGACGCGAAGCCGTTCGACGGCTGCGGCGGAAACCTGATCGAGGCGGCCGTCGAGGGGCCGCTGGCCGCCCCGCCCCCGCCGCCCCGCGCGCGCGACGCCCGGCCGGTTTTCGCCGCCGGGCGCGCGTCGCTCTACCCCCGTGCGAAGCCGCCGGACGCCCCGCTCTGCGTCTTCGACCTGGGCGCCGTCCCGCCGCCGGACCGGATCCTCTTTGCCAGCCTCCAGGGTCTCGCCAACGCCGACCGGCCTCGCCTCTTCCTGCAGCCGCACGGGACGATGCTCCGGCTGCTCGAGGACCGGAAGGCCGTCCCCTCGACGCAGGTCCTCCGGACGCCCGCCGAGGTCTTCGCGCGGTTCCCCTTCCGCGATGCCGTGGTCGTCGACCCGGCGCTTCCCGGCTGCGAGAACGTCGCGGCGCTCGTCGCCGGCGCCGAGCGGCTCGTGATCGCGCGGCCGGAGGCGCTGTCGAGGTACGGCCTGGCCGCGAAGGTCGACCTGCGCGGGCGCTGGAAGAGCATCCTCGAGGCGTATCGGGAGGTCTACGCGAAGCACAAGGCCGGTTTGGACCGGCGCGCCGTGGCGATGATCGCCCCCGGCCGGCGCGACCGCCTCTACGATTACGTCGTCGCACACCGCCTCTTCCCGTTCTGGATCGACGGGCCGGAAGGCGACGACGGCCCGGACGCGGCCTTCTGGGAGCAGGAGGAGTGGTTCGAGCGGGTGCTCGCGGAGGAGTTCCCCGTCAACATCCCCGTCCTCGGCTACCCGTGGGCGGAAGAGCACGGGATCGGCGAGAACCGGGGCGTGGAGCTGCTTTCCCGGTGCGGGAAGTTTCTCGTCCCCAGCGACTGGATCGCGAACCTGTCCGTCCTCACGGCGTTTCCGCCCCGTCACGAGGCGCGCCCCCCGCGCCCGGCGCGCGAGCGGAAGCCCGACCCCGGGAAGGCCTACGCCGCCCTGCTGGTCTCCGACGGCGACAACCTCTGCTTCTGGAACGGGCCCGAGGGATTGCTGGCCCGGTTCGCGAAAGAGCTCGAGGCGGACCGGGATTTCCCGGTCGCGTTCACGCTCGGCTCCTCGATCGTCGACCTGATGCCGCCGGTGGCGGACGCGGTGCTGGAGCGGATCCGCGCCACGGACGGCCTCGGCGGGGCGGTCTCCGGCGTCGGGTACGCGTACCTGGGCCCCTACGGGACGGATTTCGGCGCGGAGCGCCCGCGCGTCGTGCGGGAGTTTCTCGACCTGACGACGCGCTACCTGGGGTACGGCGGCCAGGACTGGCTCTGGGTGATGAGCCACCGCGACCCGGGGCGGAGGGGCCTCGCGGACTACGCCGGGCTGGCGGGCGTCCGCGCGATCCTTCACGGCTACGGCCGGGAGGCGGTTACGGCGAAAGAGGCCGTCGAGGCGCGCGCGGGCGTGCCGGTGTTCCACTCCGTGACGCGAGCCGCGCGGAAGGAGGAGGTGCTGCAGGACGTGGATGTGATCCTCGCGGGAAAGGAGCGGCCGCTCTTTCTCCATGTCTTCGTCTGGTGCCTCGGCGTGGACGCCGCCGGCTGCCGCGAGATCGCCGCGGGCCTGCGGGCGCGCGGCGTCGAGATCGTGACGCCGACGGAGCTGGCGGGGCTG
>CAYUME010000017.1:0-2544 GCA_964445475.1 uncultured Planctomycetia bacterium | reverse complement strand
ACTACCGCGGGCTGACGTTCGTGACCGAGAACTATGGCACCTGGAGCAGCACGGGCGACGGGGCGCTGGAACTGGAGCGGACGCCGCAGGCGGTCGTCTTCCGCGCGAACTTCATCGCGACGCCGACGGAGCTGGCGGGGCTGTATGCGGCAAGTCGGCCGGGCGGGGCGGACAGGTCGGAGAAGGGCGCGCCCCCGGCCGGGCGGTGAGACCTACCAGTTGAGCGCGAGCGCGACCAGCAGGCCGAGGAGGCCCCCCCCGATCGCCAGGCCCGGCAGGCCGCACCCTCCCGATACGTCGGCGCTCCTGTCCTTGGGCCTGGCGAAGAGGACCGAGAGTCGCCAGAACTTCTTTCGGTCATGGAGGCCACCTATATACTGGTTTATCAAAACCAGCAAACCAGGACGAACGTGGACTCGCCGTCGAAGCGGACTCGGCAAGGATGCGGGACGCGTGGAGATCGTCCCGGACAACGCGAATACCGGTCCCGAACAATACCGGCGTGGAATTCGGCCGTTCGTTTCGACGATCCTGCCGTTCCGGACGATGGGACCGGTTGCGCTTGAATAGTCCGCGCGCTGGTTGTTTCATGACGGCGTCCGGTCCCGGTCCGAATCCGCGTGTTTCTCTGTGGGAGATCAACGCATGATCCCGTCCCGTGTCGTCCGCCAGGCCCGGATCCTCCTCATCCCGGTTGTTCTGGCTTCCTGCTCCGCCGATCCGAACCCGTTCCCCGCCCGCCCCCCCGCGCCGGCCCCCGGGCGGGACTACCCGATCCGGCCCGTCCCCTTCACGGCGGTCCGCTTCACCGACGCCTTCTGGGCGCCGCGGATGGAGACCAACCGGACCGTCACGATCCCCTACTGCTTCACGAAGTGCGAGGAGACCGGCCGCATCGCCAACTTCGCGCGCGCGGGCGGCCTCGAGGCAGGCCCGTTCGAGGGGATCCCGTTCAACGACTCCGATGTCTACAAGGTCATCGAGGGGGCCGCCTATTCGCTCGCCCTCCACCCCGACCCGCAGCTCGACCGGTACCTGGACGGCGTCATCGCGAAGATCGCCGCCGCGCAGGAGCCCGACGGCTACCTCTACACCGCGCGGAAGCTGCTCCCGCCCGACAAGCTGCCCGGCATGTCGGGCCGCGAGCGCTGGTCGAACCTCGGGGCCGGTCACGAGCTGTACAACGTCGGGCACCTGTACGAGGCCGCCGCGGCCCATTACCAGGCCACGGGCAAGCGGTCGCTGCTCGCGGTGGCGCTCAAGAACGCCGACCTCCTGGCGAAGACCTTCGGGCCCGACGCCCTCCGCGGCGTCCCCGGCCACGAGGAGATCGAGATCGGGCTCGTGAAGCTCTTCCGGGTGACGGGCGACGAGCGGTACCTGCGGCTGGCGGCGTTCTATATCGACGAGCGCGGCAACGCGAAGGGCCACGCCCTCTACGGCGAGTACGCCCAGGACCACCGGCCGGTCGTCGAGCAGGCGGAGCCGGTCGGGCACGCCGTGCGCGCCGGCTACCTCTACGCGGGCGTGGCCGATGTCGCCGCCCTCGCCGGCAAGCCCGGCTACGGCGAGGCCGTCGACCGGATCTGGGAGAACCTGATGGGGAGCAAGATCTACCTGACCGGCGGCGTGGGGGCGGTCGGCGGACACGAGGGATTCGGCCCGCCGTACGAGCTGCCCAACAAGGCCTACAACGAGACCTGCGCGGCGATCGCGATGGCCCTCTGGAACCACCGCATGTTCCTCCTCCACGGCGACGCGAAGTACGTCGACGTCCTGGAGCGCATCGTCTACAACGGGTTCCTCTCCGGCGTCGCCCTCACCGGCGACCGCTTCTTCTATCCCAACCCCCTCGTCTCGTTCGGCCGGTACGCCCGCTCCCCCTGGTTCGGCTGCGCCTGCTGCCCGGTGAACGTTGCGCGGTTCGTCCCTTCGCTGGCGGGATACGTCTACGCGGTGAAGGACGACGCGGTCTACGTCAATCTCTACGCCGGCGGCACGGCAAAGGTCGAGGTCGGCGGCCGCGCGGTGACGCTCGTCCAGGAGACCCGGTACCCGTGGGACGGGAAGGTCGCCATCGCCGTCTCGCCCGTCGCCCCCACGGCCTTCTCGCTCCTCGTCCGCATCCCCGGCTGGGCCCGGAACGAGGTGCTCCCCGGCGGCCTGTATCGTTACGCGGACGGCGCGGCACCGGGCTGGTCGCTCGCCGTGAACGGGACGGCGGTGAAGGCGGAGCCCGTGAACGGCTATGTCGCGCTGCGGCGCGATTGGAAGGCGGGGGATTCCGTCGCGCTGGAGCTGGCCATGCCGGTCCGCCGCGTCGCGGCCCACGTCAAGGTGGAAGCCGACCGGGGCCGGGTGGCGCTGGAGCGCGGACCGCTCGTCTACTGCTTCGAGGGCATCGACAACGGCGGCCGGCTGGGCGACCTCATCCTCGACGCAGCCGCGCCGCTCAAGACCGAGCCGCGTCCCGGGCTGCTGCACGGCGTGACCGCGATCAGCGGGACGGCGCGACGCGAGCGCCGGGCTGCGGACGGCTCCGTC
>CAYUME010000016.1:0-19082 GCA_964445475.1 uncultured Planctomycetia bacterium | reverse complement strand
GCGCGGATCGGGGGGCCGCCCGCCCTGCCGGTGCTCGCCGCCGCCCTCGGCTCGCCCCACCCGGAGGTCCGCGCGGCCGCGGCCCGCGCGGCCCAGGGAACGCTTTTCGGCCGCGAGGCGGTCGTCCGTCTCTCCCGGCTGCTCCAGGACAAGTCGGACGACGCGAAGCGGGAGGCGTTCGGCGCGCTGGGCCTCGTCGCGAACTGGCGCTCCCCGGAGGCGCAACAGGCGCTGGCCCAGTTCCTCCGCTCGAAATCCGCACCGGCCGCGGACCGTGTCCTCGCCGCCGAGGCCCTGGGGACGGCGGTCCGGGTCTGCTTCGTCGGCGACAACTACGAGGACAAGGCGATGTTCTGGGCCCTGGTGGGGGGGCTCGAGGACGCCGACGCGTCGGTGCGCGAGGCGGCGATCCGGGCCCTCCGGCCCGCCGTCCCGGACGCCTACGGCTACCAGGCGGACGCCTCCCCCGAAGAGCGCAAGGCGGCCGTCTCGAAGTGGAAGGACTGGTGCAGCACGAAATGCGGCGCGCCGTGACGCGCGACGCCTCCCCCGGGATACCCCGACCATGCGACGCCTTCTCGCCCTCCCCCTTCTCCTCGCCGGTCTCGCGGCCCGGGCGGAGGACCCGCCGGCGTGGCCCCGCTGGCGCGGGCCGCTCGACAACGGGAGCGTCGACGCCGGCGCCTACCCGGTAACGTGGGACGCGACCGCGAACATCCGGTGGAAGGCGCCCCTCCCCGGCAAGGGCTGCTCGACGCCCGTCGTCTGGGGCTCCCGCCTCGTCCTCACCGCCCCGGCGGAGGGGCAGGATGCCGTCCTCGCCTTCGATCCCTCGGGCAAGCCCCTCTGGCAGACGCCGCTCGGCCCCGAACGGAAGGGGAAGCACCGCAACGGCTCCGGCAGCAATCCCTCGCCCGCCACCGACGGGCGGGGACTCTTCGCCTATTTCAAGAGCGGAGCCCTCGCGGGGCTCGACGGGGACGGGAAGATCCTCTGGCAGACCAACGTCCAGGAGCGGTTCGGCCGCGACACGCTCTACTGGGACGTGGGCACTTCGCCCGTCCTGACGGAAGGGGACGTGGTCGTGTCGATGATCCACCACGGCGAGTCCTGGATCGCCGCGTTCGACAAGCGCGACGGCGCGCTGCGCTGGCGCACGGTGCGGAGCTTCGAGACGCCGAACGAGGGGGACCACAGCTACGCCACCCCCCTCCTCATCCGGCACGCCGGGCGGGAGGCGCTGCTCCTCCTGGGCGGGGAGCGGCTGACGGCGCACGACGCGGCCGACGGCGCGGAGCTCTGGACCTGCGGCGACTTCAACCCCGGGAAGAAACCGCTCTGGGTGCCGGTCGCCTCCTTCGTCGTCGCGGGCGACGTGGCGGTCGTCCCCTACGGCCGTGGGGAATGCCTGCACGGCATCCGGCTCGGCGGCAGCGGGGACGTGACGGCCTCGCACCGGGCCTGGAAGCGGGAGGACATGGGGGCGTTTGTCCCGACGCCGGCGGAATGGAAGGGCCGGGTCTACCTGCTGCGCGATCCGGGCGAGATCGCCTGCATCGATCCCGCCACGGGGAAGACCCTCTGGGGGGGGGCGCTCCCGAAGGCCGCCGCCAGCTACTACGCCTCGCCGCTGGTGGCCGGCGGGCGGATCTACGCGGCGCGGGAGGACGGCGTGGTCTTCGTCGTCCGCGCGGGGGAGCCGTTCGAGGTCCTGGCCGAGAACCCCCTGGGCGAGCGCCTCATCGCCTCGCCGGTGCCTCTCGAAGGGAAGCGGCTCCTCCTCCGCGGCGAGAAGCATCTCGTGTGCGTGGGGGCGGACTGAGAGGATTGCCCGCTAGTTGTCTGAATAGCCCGGCGGAACCGGGCCCCGCGCCCCACGCCATCGAGACAGCCTGTCGGTTCGTCATGCGACACGCAGCGAAGCGGAGCGTCTCCTGTGGCGCGACTCCGCTTCGCTGCGTCGCGCACTACGAACCCACCCCGTCGTCCCGGTCACGAGGTGCCATCCGGGGCGTTCCCCCCGGCAGCCGCCGCCCGTCGAAGTCCTCCCGCCCCGTCTCCGGCGCCAGCGGGAACGTCACCGTCCGCCGGTCCCGGTTCGAGCGGTAGATGGCGGTGAAGAGCTCGACCGTCCGCCGGCCGTCCTCCCCGGTCACGAGCGGCGCCCGCCCGTCGATCGCCGCCTGGAGGAAGTCCTCCACCTGCAGCCGGTGGTAGTGCTCCGTGGGGTTGATCGAGCGGAAGAAGGCGGCGTCCTCCTCCCGCCACCGCTTTGCGGCCTCCTCCTCGCCCGGCACGGTCCAGAGGTCGTTGACCGGCGGCTCGGCGATCCCGGAGACGCCCGCGATGAACATCGCCCCGCCGTCGGTCTGGACCCCGACCGAGGCGCCGTTGCTGCCATGAACATACACGCGGCCGTAGAGGGCGGGGTTCTGCGAGTTGCTCGCCACGATGTGGCCCAGGGCGCCGCTCCGGAAGCGCACGACCGCCACCGCCGTGTCCTCCACCTCGATCGTCGGGTGGTTCAGCGTCGCCCAGAAGCCGGCCAGCTCCTCCGGCTCCCCCAGGTACCAGAGGAGGAGGTCGAGCTGGTGGGGGGCCTGGTTGACGAGGACGCCGCCGCCCTCGCCGTCCCAGCTCCCGCGCCAGGGGTCGCTCCGGTAGTAGGCCGCGTCCCGCCAGCCGAACATCGTCACCGAGCCGAGCACGGGACGGCCGATCTTGCCCGCGTCGATCGCCTCGCGCACCCGCCGGCTCGGCGCATAGAAGCGGCGCTGGCTGATGACGCCGAGGGTGACCCGGCGCTCCCGCGCCGCTGCGATCATCCGGTCGCAGTCCGCCAGCGACGACGCGAGGGGCTTCTCGACGAGGACGTGGGCGCCTGCCCGGGCGGCGGCGACCGCCGGCTCCGCGTGGCGCGGGTGCGGCGTCCCGATCACGACCGCCTGCACGCGCCCGTCCGCGAGCATCGCCTCGACACCCGGGTAGGCCGTGATGCCGTATTTCGCCGCGACGGCCATCGCCCGCTCGAAGCGCCCGCTGCAGCAGGCGACGAGCTCCGCCTGCGGCGCCGCGCGCAGCGCCGCGGCGTGGAGGTCCGCCACCTTCCCGCACCCGACGACCCCCGTCCTCAACCGGTCCATGGCGCAACTCCCGATGAAACGAGCCGCCAAGGACGCCAAGAGGAACAGAAAGAGCGCCACGTCGGTTCCTTGGCGTCCTCTCCGGTTCCCTTGGCGATCTTGGCGGTTCCTCTTTGGCTGTTGATCCGTAATGATGCGGGTCGGAAATGCCGTCACGGCCGCAGGACGACCTTCATCAGCCCCGGCTCGCGCCGGTGGAGGCGGTCGAACCACGCGGGCCCGTCGGCGAGCGGGGCGACGGCGCTCAGCAGCGGCTTCACGTCGATCCGCCCGCCCGCCAGCAGCTCGATGCAGGCGGGATACTCGCCGCGCGAGGCGCAGGAGCCGAGAAGCGAGAGCTCCCGCGTGACGACCGCCTGGAGGGGGAGCTCGACGCGCGGGGCGAGGTTGCCCACCAGCGTCACGACGCCCCCCTTGCGCGCCGCGGCGACGGCGGTCCGGAACGGGTCGGGCGCGCCCACCACCTCGAATACGAAATCGGCGCCGCGTCCCTCTGTCAGCGCGCCGACGCGGGCGGGGATATCCCCCGCAGCCGGGTCGAGGGCGTCGTCCGCCCCGAGACGCCGCGCCAGCTCCCGCCGCGCCGGGTCGGGGTCGACCGCGACGAGCCGTCCGCAGCCGGAGAGGCGCGCGGCCTGGATCACGAGCTGCCCGATCATCCCCGCGCCGACCACCGCGACCGCCGCGCCCAGGGGCATCGCCGCCCGCCGGGCGGCGTGGACGGCGATCGAGACGGCCTCGATCATCGCCGCGTGCTCGAAGGCGAGGCCGCCGGGCAGGCGGTAGAGGATGGCGGCGGGGACGGCGACGAGATCGGCGAAGGCGCCATCGCGGCGGTACTCCTCGCACGAGACGCCGAGCACCCGCCGGTTGTCGCAGAGGTTGATCTCGCCCCGCCGGCAGTGCCAGCAGGCGCCGCAGGAGACGGTCGAGTCGAACGTCACGCGGTCGCCCGCCGCCCAGCCCGTCACGCCCGGGCCGGCGGCGGCGACGACGCCCGCCGCCTCGTGGCCCATCACGATCGGCGGCCGGCGGCGGCCGGTGGAGCCGTCCATGCCGTGGACGTCGCTCCCGCAGATCCCGCAGGCTTTCACGGCGACGAGGACCTCGCCCGGCCCGGGGACGGGGTCGGGGACGTCGCGGAGGACGAAGGTATTGTACGCTTCGAGGACGAGGGCTTTCATCACGGGGGCCTCCTGGATTCCGGGCGGCCGGTCCTCGTGCGTCGTACCAGCCGGGAGGCCGCGTGTAAAGGACCTTCCGGGGGAGGGGGGGCGGAGGGCTTCCCCCGCCGCGGTCGCCCGCTCGAAGCGGAGGCCGCCGGGGAAGGGAGGCGGCGGTCACCCGCCGGCGGCGTACTCGTCGAGCAGCTCCTCGATGCGCCCGAAGACCTCGCCCATCTGCCGCTCGTCCGGCAGCAGGGTGATACGGAAACGGTTCGCGTAGGGCACGTTGAAGCTCGTGCCGGGGGCGAGCAGGACGTGCTTGCGCTCCAGGAGGTCGAGGGCGAAGCGCTGGTCGTCGAAGGCCTTGAGCGTGCCGGGGCGGACGCCGGGGAAGGCGTAGAGCGCGCCCTGGGGCGTCATCACCTCGAGGTACTTGCTGCGCCGGACGCCCTCCACCACCGCCGCGCGGGTCTGGAAGAGGCGGCCGCCGGGACGCACCAGGTCGCGCACCGACTGGTAGCCGCCGAGCGCGGTCTGCACCGCCCACTGGCCGATGACGTTGGAGCAGAGCCGCAGCGCGGCCAGGGTGTCGAGCGCCAGCAGGTAGTCCCGCGCGTGGGCCTTCTCGCCGCTGAAGAAGAGCCAGCCCACGCGGTAGCCGCAGGCGCGGTAGACCTTGGAAAGCCCGCTGAAGGTGCCGCAGAGCGTCTTCTTCACCAGGCTGGCCACCGGCACGTACGCGTGGTCGTCGAAGAGCAGCTGGTCGTAGATCTCGTCCGAGAGCACCACCAGGTGGCGCTCCTCGGCGAAGCGCACCATCGCCTCCAGCACGGCGCGCGGGTAGACCGCGCCGGTGGGGTTGTTGGGCGAGATGATCACCAGCGCGCGCGTGCGCGGGGTGGCGAGCCGGGCCAGCGCGTCGAGGTCGGGCAGGAATCCGTTCTCGGGCGGGCAGGGGTAGTGCACCGGCTTGCCGTCGTTGAGGTGGGTGGCGGCGGTCCACAGCGGATAGTCGGGCGAGGGCACGAGCACCTCGTCCCCCTCGCTCAGCAGCGCGCGCAGGGAGAGCAGGATCAGCTCCGACACGCCGTTGCCCATGAAGACGTCTTCGGCGGTGACGTCCATGATCCCGCGCGACTGCTGCTGCATCACCACCGCCTCGCGCGCGGGGAAGATGCCCTTCTGGTGGCAGTAGGCGTCCGACTCGCGCAGGTTCTCGATCATCGCCAGCCGCATCGTCTCGGGGGCGCGGAAGCCGAAGAGGCCCGGGTTGCCGATGTTGAGCTTGAGGATCTCGTAGCCGGCCTTCTCCAGCTCGGCGGCGCGGCGGGCGAGCGGGCCGCGGATCTCGTAGCGGACGTTCGCGAGCGAGGTGCTGGGCTGGATGGGGTCCGGGGTCATGGCGGATCCGGGGAGCGCCGCGGGGCCGCGGGCCCGGTCGCGGACGGGAACGCAAACACCCTCCTCCGCCCTCCGACGGGCGGACCGGCGGGCAGTATAGGGGACGCGACGGAGGCGGGCAAGGTAAAGGGGCCCCGCGTGGACGGGGGCGAAGCCCCTCCCGGCCCCGGAGGCGCCTGCCGGGGATCGTCAGGCTTGATCCGCCCGGGCATTGGGCGTAATCTGCTGCCGCACGGCCTCCGAGACGATGACCCGGGTCGTTCCGGGCGCCGGCCTCCCAGTCCGGCGCGGAAGAGCCACCTTCTCGCGGATCGCTGCACTCGGGATTTGGGAGCCGTGCATGAGACCCCCCCCCGCCGCCCTGGTGTTCGCGCTCGGCGTGCTGGTCCCGGGATGTGACCGCGGACCGGCGCCGCCTCCTTCCCCTCCGCCTCCCGGGCCGACCCCGGCCGCCGTCGCCGCCCACGTCGAGCCCTCGACGTCCGCTCCGGAGGCGCCGAAGCCGCCGCCTGCGCCTCGCCACCGGGTGACCTACCAGGTGCAGTCCGAGACGTGGCGGGAAGGGGAAAAGCCCTTCGACATCGGCGCCGCCGTCCAGGAGTCCCTGAAGTCCGCCTCGGTGGACGTCGTCGAGGCCGACCGCGCCGGGAGCGAGGGGATGGTGCTCGTCACCTACAAGGAGACGAAGGGGGAGTCCTACAGCAGCTTCGGGCTGGGTGGCCCCTCCCTCGGGAACGGCACGAACATCGCGTTCGACTTGACCGTGCTGTCGCCCAAGGGCGACGTGCTCCTCCGCCTCGACCGGAGCTGCGGGACGCCGTCGTCCGTGCCGGGCGGCCGGGGGCTGTACGAGGCCGCGCTGGAGAGCCTGAAGGAAGAGGCCGCGTACAAGCAGGCCGGGACCTGGGTCCTGGCCAGTCTTGGAGAGGGGACCGCCCTTCGCCGCCTCCTGCCCGCGCTGGCCGACAAGGACGAGCGCGCGGCGGTGCTCGGCCTCGCCGAGCGGCTGAAGTTCGCCCCGGAGGATCCGGCGGACCGCGCCTGGCTCGCCCTCGGGAGGGAGGACTTCGCGGGGCTGGTCCAGATGGGCGCTCCGGCGGTGGAGCCCCTGCTGGCGTTTCTGGCGAAATACTGGTGGCCGGAGGACTGCGCGAAGGCGGCGGCCGCCCTGGCCGAGATCGGCGACCGCCGGGCCGCGAAGCTCGTGGTCGAGCGCGCCATCGCGGTCGCTTCCCAGAACGGGGGGCCGGACGACCTCCCCCGCATCCTGTCGCTGATGGAGTCGGCGGGACGCCTCGGCGACGCCTTCGGCATCGCGCCGCTGGAGGAGTTCTCGCGGCGCAAGCCGGACGACTTCGGACGCCCGGCCCCGCAGGCGCTGGAGGCGGCGACGAAGGCGTTGACCGCGATCCGGGCGCGGCTCGATGCGGGAAAGAAGTAGGGGCGGCCTTCCTGGCCGCCCGGAGGGGACGCGGAACGACGCCGGGGACCTCATTTGCCGCCACCCATGTCCTCCGACACGAAGACCCTGGCCGTGCTGGCCCTCCTGTTCGCCGCCGTGGCGGGGCTCGTCGCCTTCGTCCTGTTGGGGGAGCGGGCCGCGACGGATCCCCCTCCTCCGCCGGTCGCCGTGTCCGGCGGGGCGCTCGAGACCCCGGAGCCGGCACCCCCCGCCGCCCCGCCGTCCCCCGAGATGGCGACGGCGGACGCGCCGCCGACTGGCGCCGCCCCGGCCGCCCCCGCGACGCCCGCGCCCGACGACGGCTGGATCGCCTGCGCCGCCGAGCTGCCGGACGGCGAGGGCCGCCTGATCCTCCAGCAGCGGCCGAATCCCGACCCGCCCGGCGAGTTGTTCCGGCGCGTCCGTCTCGAGACGCCGGGATCGGCCAAGGACAACCCCCTGCCGAAGATCGCCGGCGGGGCGGGCCTCGTGAACGTCTACTGGTATCCCCGGGAGCAGAGCCTCGGCCCCTTCGTCCGCATCCGGGACCGCGAGGGGGAATACCTGCTGACGCTCCGGAGCAAGACGCTCGCCCGGCTGCTGCGGATCCGGGGCGAGACGTACGTCGGTGTGCTGGTCGACGGAGGGGCCGGCTTCGGGTGGACGGAAGGGACGGACGGCCGGATCGAGGCGACGGTCGCGGGACGGGAGGCGGTCCGGATCCGGGGCCGTCTGGCGGACAGCCCCGGCCGGTACCTGGGGCGGTTCGAGGCCGGCACGGAGGGCGTGCGGTTCACGGGGGCCGCCGAATCGCCGGAGGCGCCGATAGAAAAGAGAGACTGACCGCCCGGGATAGACAGCGGGCCGGGATGCGGATCCCGGCCCTTGCTCACTTCCGCGTCTCCCCGCGCCGGGGACCGCACGTCTTCACCGCTTGGCCTTCTTCGCCTTCTTCGCGGTTTTCTTCTTGGCCTTCTTCATGCTTCCGCAGCAGCAGCAACACTTCGCCATGCGCGCTCACCTCCCTTCGGCGGATGGAATGGGACCGAAACGCCCGACCGGTTGCAGATCCCCGGGCCGGCGCGGGGTTACACCTTTTGCTCCCCGCCAACGCGACGGGGTATCGGGATTTTACCGCGAGCGCCCCCGGCTGCCAATCCGGATCCGGCGCCTGTGTGGACCCGGACGGGCCCGTCACGCGTCCCGGCGCCCGCGGGCCCGCGCCGTCGCCCGGTATCGACCGGGCGTCATCCCGGTGTACCGCTTGAAGACGGTGGCGAAGTACTGGCTGGACGAGAATCCGAGCGCCATGGCGATGCGCGTGATCGAAGCGGACGGGCGCGCCAGCCGCGCCTTGGCCCGCTCCACCTTCCGCAGCGCGATGTAGCTCCCCGGCGCGAGGCCGACCTCCTTCCGGAACCGCGCCTTGAACCACGACAGCGACAGGTGCGCGCGGTCGGCCAGCGACTCCAGCGAGGGGGTCGCGTCGCCGAGGCGCTCCTCGATGTGGTCCTGCACCGCGCGAAGGGCCGGGCTGACGCGGCCCGTCTCGCGGCGGCGCGAGGCGGCGGCGACATCGAGCAGGAAGCGGAGCGCCCAGTTCCGGATCTCGACGGCCCGGTAGGCGTCGGCACGGTCGTGGGCCTCGAAGATCCGTTCCAGGTAGTACTTGAGGACGCGCGGGACCCGGAACTGCCGGGGCGAGAGCGCGAGCAGGTCCCGGACGAGCGGCCGCGCCTCCGCAGGCGCCAGGTTGAGGAAACGAGCCCCCGGCCGGGGGACGCGAATGAGGAGCCAGTAGAGGCGGCCCCGATTCTCGGGGTTCCCCCCCGTCCCGTGCGCCTCGCGGGGGAACGTCACGAGCACCTCCCCCCCCTTCAGCACGAACGTCTCCTTCCCGACCACGTACGGCTGCATCCCCTCGTCCAGGTAGCAGATCTCGATCATGTCGCCGTGGGTGTGCCGGGCCAGCGGGCGATGGGCGCGGGCATACCGGTAGCGGCCCAGCGCCGTCACGTCGCGCAGCCCCAGCGGCCGGAAGTCCGCGATCTTCCGCTCGTTGGAGGGGTCGATCAGCACGTTCCGCATGTTCAAGATCGTACTTTGATACATTAATGGAAGCAATACGAATGCAGCCCGGGCATGATGGGGACGACGGAGGCGGGAGTAGCGGCGCGGTGCGCCCCCGCCCGTCGCGCTCCGAGGCCCGGGAACGGAGGGGGGACCCGTCATGACGATCCGCAAGGCGCCCGCCCTGCTCCTCCTCCCGGCCCTGGCGCTCCCGCTCGCCGCCGCGCCCTTCCAGCCCAAGCCCTCCCGCCTCCCCCCGGCGGAGATCGCCGGGGCGGTCCAGAAGGCCCTCGCGTGCGTCCGCGCCTCCGGCCTGACGGGAAAGACCACCAAGGACGACACGGTCGACGCGTTCCTCCTCTACGCCCTCTTCCACGCGGGCGTCCCGAGGGAGGACGCCGACTTCCAGGCCTACCTGAAGCGGGTCGTCGACGCGCCGCCGCAGAAGACGTACAGCACGGCGTTGGCCGCCATGTGCCTCTCCGAGCTGGACCCGGACGGGTACCGCTGGAAGCTCGAACAGTACGCCTGCTTCGCCATCCTCTTCCTCCGCAAGGCGACGAAGCCGCTCGTGTACACGCATTGAGACCGTCCGCGTGGCCGGGAGGATTCGCATGAAAAGCCGACGCACGGGAGCAGCGATCGCGGTGTGGACGCTGCTCGGGATCGGCCTTGCGGCCGCGCCGCCCGCCGCCCGGCCGGAGGTGCGGGCCGACAAGAACCCGGAGACCGGCCAGATCGACGTGACCGAGGCCGGCCGCCCCGTCCTCCGGTACAACGTCGCGACCGTCCAGCCCCCTGCGGGGTTCCTGGACGCCGTCGCCGAGGGCAACCGCAAGTACGCCCGCCCGCGCAGCGACTACATCCACCCGCTCTACGGCCCCGACGGCGAGGTCCTGACGCACGACTGGTCGAAGGACCACCCCCACCATCGAGGCATCTACTGGGCGTGGCCGGAGGTGGACTTCGGCGGCGAGCGCGGCGATCTCCACGCCCTCCAGCGCGTCTTCGCCCGGCCGGCCGGCGAGCCCCGGCTCTCCCGCGAGGGGGGCGTCGCCCAGATCGCGGCCGTGAACGAGTGGAGATGGGAGGACCGGACGCCCATCGTCCGCGAGACCGCCGTCCTCCGCGTCCACCCCGAGACGCCGGACGGCCGTTTCGTCGACCTGCGCCTCGAGATGACCGCCCTGGCCGGCGGCGTCACGGTGGCACGGCGCGGCACGACGCTCTACGGCGGCCTGAACACCCGGCTTTCCGCGTGGAAGGACCTCCAGTTCGTCCGGCACGCGGACCCGGCGGGGGCCGCGCCGCGGACGGCGTGGTCGGGCGCCGCCGGCATCGCCGAAGGCGGGACGAAACCGGTCGGGCTGGTGGTCTTCGAGAAGGCGACCAATCCCGACTACCCGGGCGACTGGATCGAGTACAAGAACCTCCCCTGGTTCCAGCCGGCCTTCCCCGCGGCGGGGACGCGCCGCGCGATCGGGAAGGAGACGCCGCTGGTGCTGGACTACCGCCTCTGGATCCGCCGCGGCGGCGCGCCGGACCCGGGCGCCTGCGCCGAGGTCTGGACGGCATTCAACCGGACCCCTTGAAGGAGGAAGGCCATGGCCGACGACCCGCATCGCTGCACGCGTCGGGAGGCGATCCGGCGGCTGGGCGGCGCGACCGCGGCGCTGGCGGCGCCGATCGTCGTCCCCGCCTCGGCCCTCGGCGGGCCCGGGACGGCGCCCAGCGACAGGCTTCGCCTCGGCGCCATCGGCATCAACGGCATGGGGCGCGCCAACCTCGACGCCTGTGCCCGCCAGAAGGACGTGGTGATCACCGCCCTCTGCGACGCCTGGAAGTCGCGGGTCAACGCCGTCGTCGAGCAGCACAAGGACACCGCCACGTTCTACGCCGACTACCGGGAGCTCCTGGCCTCCAAGGACGTCGACGCGGTGATCATCGGAGCCCCGCCCCACTGGCACTGCCTCATGGCGGTCCACGCCGCCGAGGCCGGGAAGGACATCTATCTGCAGAAGCCGATGACGATGTACCCCGACGAGACCCTGGCCGTCCGGAACGCCGTCCGGAAGCACAAGCGGATCTGCCAGGTCGGCACGCAGATCCACGCCGGGGCGAACTACCGGCGCGTGGTCGAGTGGATCCGGTCGGGCAAGCTGGGGCCGATCAGCCACGTCAAGACCTTCTGGGCGGTCAACCAGGGGAAGGACGGCATCGGCCCCGCGCGGAAGCAGGACCCGCCGGCCGACCTGAACTGGGACCTCTGGCTCGGCCCCGCCCCCGCGATCCCCTACAATGCCAACCTGGCGGCCAGCGCCTGGCACCACTGCTCGTTCTGGGACTACTCGGGCGGCTGGACGCCCGGCATGGCGCCGCACCTCATCGACCTCCCCGTCTGGGCCCTGGACCTCGGCGTGCCGGAGGTCACCTCGAGCTCCGGCGGCCGGTTCGCCGTGGGCGGGGACGGCGACGCCCCCGACACGCAGGAGGTCCTCTGGCGGTACCCGAACCTCGTCATGACCTGGATGTTCAGCATCGCCAACAGCTTCGGGTTCGACTTCGGCCGCGGCAAGCCGGAGCGGCGGCTGGGGATCTACTTCCGCGGGCTGAACGGGACCCTCTACACGGACTACGGGAAGCACGAGGTCGTCCCGGAGGGGGACTTCCTCAAGGACTCCGCCCCCCCGCCGCAGTCCATCCCGCCCTCCCCCGGGCACGAGCGCGAGTGGCTCAACTGCGTCAAGACGCGGCAGCAGCCGAGCTGCAGCGTCGAGTACCACTACAAGGTGGACCTGGCCATCACGCTGGCGAACCTGTCGTACACGCTCGGGCGGTCCGTCCGGTTCGACCCGAAGACGGAGAAGATCGTCGGGGACGCGGAGGCCCTCAAGCGGGCGCGACCGTCGTACCGCGCCCCGTGGAAGTTCCCGGCGGAGTACGTGGGGTGACAAACGCCGGAGGCGCGGAGGACACGGAGCGTCTGGCGTTTCCATCATGAGATCCGAATCCATGACCGATCGCAAGACGGTGGCCGACTCCCTTGTCCTGCGCGCCCTTGCCGGGGACCGCGTCCCCCGCGTCCCGGCCGGGCCGCTGGCCGTGCACGTCTGTGCCCGATGGGCGGGCGTGTCGCTCCGGCGCTACACGACGGACGCGCGCGTGCTGGCCGACTGCGTGATCCGCTATTACGAGGCGTTCCGTCCCGACGCGGTCTGGATCTCCGCCGACACGTGGGTCACGGCGGAGGCCATGGGCGCGGCCGTCGCCTTTCCAGGAGACGACCAGCCGATGGCGGGGACCGGCGCGCCTCGGATCCGCCGCGCGGCCGACGTCGACGCCATCCCGCCGCCCGACCCGTCGACGCAGGGGCGGTGGCCCTTGATGCTGGAGGCCCTGCGGCGCGTCCGCGAGGCGCTCCCGGACGACGTCTGCCTTGTCGCCTGCTTCGACCAGTACCCCTTCTCGCTTGCCTGCGCGCTGATGGGCGTCGACCGCGCGATGCTGGCGCTGCGGGACGACCGCCCCCTCCTCACCGCCGTCATGGAGCGCGGCCTCGCGTACGCCCTCGCCTACGGCCGTGCCCTGGCCGGCGCGGGCGCGGACCTGCTCAGCGGCGGGGACTCCCCCGCCGGCCTGATCGGCGGACCGCTCTACCGCGAGGTGGCCCGGCCGTTCGAGCGTCGGCTCGTCGACCAGCTGAAATCCTCGACGGGAAGGCCCGTTTCGCTGCATATTTGCGGCAACGCGACGCCCCTCCTGGCCGACCTGGCCGCCACGGACGCGGATGTGCTGGAGCTGGATCACCCCGTCGACCTGGCGGAGGCCGCCCGGATCGCGGGGCCGGGTGTCGGGCTCTGGGGGAACCTGGACCCCGTCGGCGTGCTGGCGCGGGGGACGACGGACGCTGTCCGGCGGGCGACCCGCCGTCTGCTGGCGGCCGTCGCGGCCCGCGGCCACCGGCGGTTCGTGCTCAGCTCCGGCTGCACGCTGGCGTGCGAGACGCCGCCCGATAACCTCCGGGCCATGCTGGACGAGGGACGCCGGGACCACGAGGGGAGGCTTGCGCATGCCGAATGCGGATGAGGCCCGCGGCCGGGAGCGGACCTGGGGCGTGCTGGTGCACGGGGCCGGGTGGGTCTCGACGCAGCACCTGGCCGCGTACGCCCGGAACCCGGCGACGCGCGTCGTGGCGGTCTCGAGCCGATCGGTCGACAGCGCCCGTCGACGCGCGGCGGAGGCGGGACTGAAGGATGTCGCCTGCTACGGCGACCTCGACCGCGCCCTCGCCCACCCGGGCGTCGACCTCGTCTCCGTCTGCACGCCGCAGCACGTCCATTGCGCGAACGTCCTGGCCGCAGCGCGGGCGGGGAAGCACCTGGTCATCGAGAAACCCGTGGGGATCAGCCTCGACGAGCTCCGGCAGATGCGGCAGGCGGTCCGGGAATCCGGCGTGAAGACGGTCGTCAGCTTCGTGCTCCGTTGGAACCCCCTCTTCCGCAGGCTGAAGGCGATGCTGGCCGGGGGGGCGCTGGGGCGGCCCTACTATGTGGAAGCGGACTACCTGAGCCACAACGGCAGCTGGTGGTCGGGCTGGAACGACGCCCGGACCGTCGCGCAGGGCGTGAGCGCGCTCCTGGTCGGCGGCTGCCACGCGGTGGACGCCCTCCGCTGGTTCGCCGCGCCGGGGGAGTTCGAGGCGGCCAGGCCCGTCGAGGTCTTCGCCGTCTCCGGCGGCTACCGGAAGGGGAGCTCGCGCGCGTATCATCCCCCCACCCACACGTGGGTCGACGGCGCGCCGCCGATGGAGTACGACGGGCTCGAGGTGGCGCTGGTCCGGTTCGAGAACGGCGCCATGGGCAAGGTCTCGGTGAACGCCGACTGCGTCATGCCGTACGCCTTCCCGCTCCGCATTTTCGGCGACCGGGGGTCGGTCTTCGACCACCGCGTCTGGGCGCCGACGGGGGCCGGCCCGGCCGCTTGGACCGAGCTCGACGCGATCCGCCCCGACTCGAGCGACGTCTCGCATCACCCCTTCCAGGGCGAGATCGACCATTTCGTCGAGTGCCTGCAGCGCGGCACGGAGTCGCACTGCAACCTGGAGGACGCGATCCGGACGCACGAGGTCGTCTTCGCGGCGCTCGCGTGCTACGAGACCCGCCGCCCCGTGGCGCTGCCCCTGCTGACCGACTAGGTGAAGGGGCCCTCGAAGCACGCCGATCGTGCGGATGAAGTGGCCAGCGGAGCGCTCAGAAGACGCCGGTTCTGGGCAATGGATAGGATCTGCGGAATCCGTGTTCCCTTGAGGGGACAGGGAGTGGGCGTCAATCATTCCCTGAGAGGGGGGTCCTCCTTCCGGGCCCCTCCCCCTTCTCCGCCTTGACTTTCCGTGCCCGTCCCCCGACACTCGCCGCATGCCCGTCGCCGACCTGGTCCGGGGCTGTCTCTTCCTCTTCGTCGTCGGCGGGGTCTACGCCCTCGCGGTCCTGGCGCTCTTCCGGATGGCCCGCGAGCGCCGCCGGGGCGGACCGCCTTCCCGCGGTGCCGTCCGATGGTCCCGGCGCGTCGCCCTCGCCCTCGCCGCCCTCGGCCTCCTCTGCGTGGCCTACGGCCGTTTCATCGAGCCGACCTGGCTGGAGGTCCGCCACGTCCGCATCGCGAGCCCCCGGATCCCGAAGGGCTCCCGCCCGATCCGGATCGTCCACGTCTCCGACCTGCACTGCGACCCCGCGCCGCGCCTGGAGGAGCGCCTCCCCGAGGTCATCGCGGCGGAGCGTCCGGACCTCATCGTCTTCCCGGGGGACGCGATCAACGCGCGGGAGGGCCTCCCGGTCTTCCGGCGCTGCATGGCGCGCCTCGCCGCGATCGCCCCGACCTTCGGCGTGACGGGAAACTGGGACGAGCGGTTCTGGTCCGGACTCCCGCTCTTCACCGGAACGGGCGTGCGCGAACTGAGGGGCGAGGCGGCCCGAATCGACGTCGGGGGGACGCCCGTCTGGGTGGCGGGCGTGCCGGGATCGGGGGCGGACATGGCCGGGCAGGCCCTTGCCGCCGTTTCCCCGGGCGCGTTCACCGTCCTCCTCCACCACTTTCCGGAGGACGTCGAGTCGTTCGCGGCGCGGGGGACGGTCGACCTCTGCTGCGCCGGCCACATCCACGGCGGCCAGGTGGCGCTCCCGTTCTACGGGGCGCTCGTCACCCTCTCGGGGACGGGGAAGACGTACGAGGCGGGGCTCTATCGCGTGAAGGAGACGTGGCTCCACGTCAGCCGAGGGATCGGGATGGAGGGGGGAAGCGCGCCGCGGGTCCGGTTCTGTGCGCGGCCGGAGGTGACGGTGATCGAGGCGGTGACGGAGTGACCCGGCGCTGGTTTCGCCATGTTGTGGCTGGGGGATCCTCGTCCCTTCGGTGCAGGCAGCTTCACGCCGAGGGGGGAGGTGTCTCCGGGGCCGGCGGTTTTATGAAGAGCGTCATCATGCCGATCGGCGTCCCGGTCGCGTCGCAGTAGCGCGCGGTGGTTGTCACCAGGTCGATCGTCGTCCCGTCCTTCCGCCGCACCGGCCGGGTCGCGCCGCCCAGCTCCGCCCCGGCGAGGACCCGGTCGCGTACGGCGTCGAACTCGGTCCGCAGCTCCTCGGGCACGATGGGCAGGAAGCGGCCGAGGACCTCCTGCCGCGTGTAGCCGAACATCCGCTCGGCGGCCTCGTTCCAGTCCTCCACCGTCCCGTCCGCCGCGAGGGCGATGATCGGGACAGGCGAGGCGTCCAGGAGGGCCCGCAGGCGGTCCTGGCTCCGGCGGAGGGCGTCCTCGGATCGCTTCCGTTCCCCGATGGAGCGCAGCACGCCGCAAATCTTCGGGGGGCTGCCTTCCCGGTCGCTCACGAGGCGGGCCGTGATCGCGCACGGGACGACTTCGCCGTCCTTGTCTTTGAGGGCGATCTCGTAGTCCTGGACGGCGCCCTTTTCGCGGAGGACCGCGACGAGCCGTTCGCGCACGGCGGCATCCTCGTAGAGCCGGTACATGGAGGTTCCGATCAGTTCGTCCCGGCGATAGCGTGAGACCGCCTCGACGGACGGGCTGGCCTCGACGATCGTCCCGTCGAGCAGGACCTCGTAGTAGACATCCTGGATGTTCTCGAAGATGGAGCGGTAGCGCGCCTCGCTTTCCCGGAGGGCCGCCTCCGTCGACCGCGGGCCGGTGACGTCGCGGGCGATGCTGAGCACGGACGCGACCACGCCGCGGGGGCCGAACTCGGGGATGAGCCGCCAGTGGAAGATGAACCGCCGGCCGGCCTCCTCGAAGACGAGCTCCGACTCGCGCGACTGCCGGGAATCGAAGACGGACCGGACCGCCTCCTCCCACGCCCGGCACTGGGCGTCGGGGAGGCCGAGCTCGCGGGAGGTCTTCCCGACGAAATCCACCGGCCGGATCGGGAGGATGCGGGTGACGGCGGGGCTCACGTAGAGGTGCCGCCCCTCGCGGTCCAGGCGCATGATGATGTCGGGGGAGTTCTCCACGAGCGCCCGGAACTGCTCCTCGGACCGGCGCAGCGCCTCCTCCGCGCTGCGCCGCCCCTCCTCGCGCCCGATCGCGGCGGCCACGATCGACAGCAGACGCCGGTCCTCCTCCGCGGGGACGAAGGGGCGCTGATAGACGACGCAGAGGGCGCCGACCGGCGCTCCGCCGCACCGGACCACGTGCCCGAGGTACGTCTGCAGGCCGTAGGCGCTGACGTTCGGGTCGGTCACCGCGTAGCGCGTCGTCGGCAGGTCGGGGATGTAGAGGACGTCGTCCGTGGCGGTCCGGATGACGTCGTAGCAGATGTGCCCTTCCGCCCCGTCCTCCGCCGGGAGGTCGGGCGGCGCCTGCCATCGGCCCCACGTGCAGAGGCGGCGGCCGCGGAGGCGGCTGTAGAGGGCGCACGTGGCGCCCAGCGCCTCGCCGGCCAGGGCGGTCAGGCGGTCGACGTTCGCCGCGAAATCCGCCCCGAGCCCCAGCAGCGCCTCGCTCATCCGGCGGAACCGCTCCTCCGCCCGCCGCCTCGAGGTGACGTCGAGGATCACGCCGTCGACGTGGCTCGGCTTCCCGTCCGGCCCGGCGACCGGGCGCCCGCGATCCACGACGTGACACGGATCGCCGGCCTTGGTGCGCAGCCGGTATTCGACCTCGAACGGGACGCCGTGCTCGATGGACTCGCGGATGGCGCGGACGACGCCGGCGCGGTCGTCGGGATGGATCAGGGACTCGAGGCGGCAGACCTCGCCAGGGTCGAGATCGGACGGCAGGTAGCCCGTCAGGGCCTCCAGCATGTCGTTGAAGAACTCCATGCGGAGATCGCCGCGGAGGTGTGACCGGTAGACGATGGCCGGGAGGTGGCGGGCGAGCGCCCGGTCGTGCTCGTTGTCGCGGGGACGGCTCTCCGGGTGAGGAGCGGCCGCGGGGCGCGGTTGCGGGGCGACCCGCCTGCGCACGCGGTGTTTCTTCACGCCTTGGCCCCGCCGCCCAGCCGGCGTCCCGCGACGCATGGCTCGTCCCCCGCAGCCGGTCCCCGCACCCCGCACCGGCAATCGCGCCCCTATTATACGGCACCCGCCGCCTGGTGCAAACGAAAGGGTTTTCCCGGACCGTTGACGCCGCCCACCCGCGGGACTATAGTCGCCTTCTCCACCACTCAGGAGCCCCGCCATGGCCCCGATCCGCGTCAACCGCATCGCCGTCAACACCGGCGGGGGCGACGCCCCCGGCCTGAACGCCGTCATCCGCGCCGTCGTCCGCGCGGCCGAGCCTCTCGGCTGGGAGGTCTTCGGCATCGAGAAGGGGTACGACGGCGTCCTCTCCGGGAAGGGCCTCTGCCGCCTGACCCGCTCCAGCGTCCGCGGCATCCTCGGGATGGGCGGCTCCATCCTCGGCACCAACAACCGCGGCAACCCCTTCCAGTACCCCGTCGCCGTCCGCGGCCGGCTCGTGACGCGGGACGTCGGCGACCTCGTGATCCGACGCCTCCGCCACAAGGGGATCGACGCGCTGGTCGCGATCGGCGGCGACGGCTCGCTCTCCATCGCGGCGGAGATCTGGAAGCGCGGATTCCCCGTCGTCGGCGTCCCCAAGACGATCGACAACGACCTCGTCGGGACCGTCGTGACGTTCGGGTTCGACACGGCGGTGAGCACGGCGACGGACGCCCTCGACAAGCTCCACTCGACGGCGGCCAGCCACGAGCGGGTGATGGTGGTGGAGGTGATGGGTCGCTACGCGGGCTGGATCGCGCTCCACAGCGGGATCGCGGGCGGGGCGGACGTGATCCTGATCCCGGAGATCCCCTTCACGGCGGCGTCCGTCTGCAAGGCGGTCCAGGCGCGCTACCGGAGCGGGCGGCGGTTCTGCATCGTCGTCGTGGCGGAGGGCGCGAAGGCGAAGGGAGGGGCGTACGTCACGCAGGGGCCGAAGGAGACGGGCAAGGAGCACGTCCGGCTCGGCGGGATCGCGGAGACGCTGGCGAAACAGATCCAGGCGAAGACGCGCCGCGAGTGCCGGTCGCTCGTGCTCGGCCACCTCCTGCGCGGCGGGTCGCCGACCACGTTCGACCGGCTCCTGGCCACCCGCTTCGGCGCCGCCGCCGTCCGGTTCATCCAGGACCAGCGGTTCGGCTACGTCACCGCCCTCGACCCGCCGAACATCGTTCCGTACCCCCTTGCCGAGGTCGTCGGCCAGCAGAAGACGGTCCCGGTCGACGGCGATGTCGTCCAGTCGGCCCGGGCGATGGGGATCTGCTTCGGGGACGAGTGACGCTCGCCATGCAGGGATTCGCGTCGCTCATCCCTGCATGGCTCGCTCGGCAACACGCGGTGCGGCATACAGCC
>CAYUME010000015.1:0-19285 GCA_964445475.1 uncultured Planctomycetia bacterium | reverse complement strand
TGGCCGCGACCTTCGCTCGCTTCGCCGCGGGGATCTCCCCGGCGAAGGCCCGCGTGGCGGCGAGGGGCCACGGGGATCCCGCGGCCGCCGCGGCGCCGACGCCGGCCTTCAGGAAATCGCGTCGCCCGGTTTTAAGCATGGAGTCCTCCTGTTTCGTCGCCCGGACGATGCCTGCGCACCGGGCCCCGTGGATCATTTCCCCTGCTCGGCGACGCATTCCAGGATCTTCACGAACGACGTGCCGCGGTTGGGCATGTCCGGATCGATGCGCTGTTTCCCCCTCCACAGCCGCCCGATCGTCGCCCGCTGGGCGTCGCTCAGCGCGGCCAGGCGCCGGTCCACGTAGTCCTGATGCGTCGCGGGGGCGTATCCCTCGGGCAGGCCGTTCCCGTCGATCCGGGCGAGCAACCGGACCAGCTCCTCCGGCGGGGACGGCGTTTCGGGCGACGCGACGCCGCGCCCGGACGGCAGCCAGTCCGGCGCGTCGGACAGGACGCTTGCGTGGATGGCCAGCAACCGCTGCCGGAGCCGTGCGGCCACCTCGGGGTGTTGTCCGAAGACGTCCTTCTCCTGCTTCGGGTCGGCGTTGACATCGTACAGCTCGAACCGGCTGAAACCGCCCGCCTTGATCCGGGGGATCCAGGACTCCTGGAACGTGTTCAACAGGACATACTGGAGGCTCAACCGCCTCGCCTCGGGGTCGTCAAACTGCCGGTTGAAGATCCGGGTGCGCAGCTCGGCATCGTCCGGCGTCCCGTTTTCTTTTCGCACGCGCTTCGCGATCTGGTCGAACACCGCCGCCATCGCCTGACGGTCCTGTGGCAGCTCGTAGTCGCGATACGCCACGAGCGCATAGGGCCCCTCCCGGATCGCCGCCGCCGGGTAGGAGGTGGGAAGATACCAGAACAACGGCTGTTGGCGCTGGAACGTTCCGCGTCCGGTCAGCAGCGGCGATAGGTCTGCTCCGTCGAGATGCACCCCCTCCGGTTTTTCCACGCCGAGCAGCCCGCACACCGTCGGCAGCACGTCCACCGCGCCGGCGGGCTCCTTCTCGACGCGGCCGCCCGCGATGCCGCCCGGCCAGAAGAAGATGCCGGGGGATCGAAGGCCGCCCTCGAAGTTGGAGCTCTTGGCGCCGCGCAAGCCGCCGTTGCGATCGTCCCGGTAGCTGCCGTTGTCGGACGCGTAGACGATGAGGGTGTTCTCCAGCTCGCCTCGAGTCTTCAACGTCGCCACGAGCCGCGCGACGGCACGGTCGGTGTTCTCGATCGCGCCGGAATAGAGCGCGGCCTGATCGTTCAGCCCGCCGTACCGGGACACGATCTCGTCCGGCGCCGCCAGCACGGCGTGGGGCTCGTTGAACCAGACGTTCAGAAAGAACGGCTGATCCGGGCGACGCGGCTCATCCAGCCATCGGATCGCATCCTCCACGACAATCTGGCATGCGTATCCTGTCAGCGGCCCGACCCGTTTCCCGTTTCGGATGAAGTTGACGGGATCCTTCTGGCTGGGATCCGCCCCGTTGGCCAGGCCGAACCAGTAATCGAACCCGTGTTCCGCCGGCGACGGCTTCTTGCGTTCGCCCGACGTGAGGCCGAGATGCCACTTGCCGAAATGGGCCGTGGCGTAGCCGGACCGTTTCAGCACCTCCGCCAGGGTCACCGCGCGCTCGAGCAGGTGGGCGTTGTGCATCGTGTCTTGCAGCACATGATAGACGCCAGCGCGCATGTGGTACCGCCCGGTCAGCAGCGTCGCGCGCGACGGGGAACAGACCGCCGCCCCGGCGTGAAAATCGGTGAAGCGGACCCCCTGCGCCGTCAGCGCATCGAGCGCCGGCGTCCGGACCGGTCCCCCGTAGCAGCCGAGGTCCCCCCATCCCAGGTCGTCGGCCAGGAGCACGACGACATTGGGGCGCCGGGCGGCCCGGTCGACGGGGCCCGCCTCGATCTCCCGGATGAAGAGGTTGCGGTACTCGATCGGGCAGGGATTCTCCGCGCCGAGGTTGTCGCCGCGCACCACGATGTGCTTCTGCAGCCGGATCGGCGCCGGCTCCTGGCTGATCATCCAGTCGTGGTACGTGAACCGGTCCAGGAGGACCTCGCCGTCGAGCTCGGTGGTGATCGTGCGACCCTGCAGGGTGATCGTGACCCGGTGCCAGGCGCCCACCTCCGGGTCGATGTGCCGGACGCGGGGCTTTTCGCTTTCCCGGAGGCCGTGCTTCTCCGCCGTCTCCTTCGGCAGGAAATAGTAGCTCTCCAGGTGGCCCATGCCCCCCCGGGACCTCAGGTTGAACTGCTCCTGGTCCCCGAATCCCGGGATCTCGGGGATGAGCCTGCGGAAGTTGATCCCGCTGTCGGAGATCGTCGGCATCCGGAACTCGAGCATCAGCACGAAATCCCGGTACGCCTTCTCCGTCGCCAGGTCCGCGCCCCATTCCTGGAGCAGGCCGGGCGCCTTGAGCACGCCGTCCTCGATGGACCACATCTCCTTCGCCCTGGGCGACAGTCTCCACCCGGTGAAGTCCCTGCCGTTGAACAGGGCGGCGAATCCTTCCGGCGGGACGTTCAACCCCCTCGCCGCGCCCGTATCGCCCGGCGTCCACTCCCGGATGCGGACGTTCCGGATCGCGACCGGGCCGTAGTCGCCCTGGATGATGACGGACCCGCGGGGGCGCTGCGGGCGATTCCAGTTCGGGCCGCAAGCGTACTCCAGCTCCCGGTTCTCCTGGATCACCGTACCGTTGTGGACGACCTTTACAAATCTCGCGGGGGCGGTCTTCTTGCCGTCCGCGTCGAAGCGGGGTGACTGGAAGATGAGGTCGTAGGTTTGCCATTGGCCGGGCGGTTTTGCCGCGTTGACCCGGGGCGGTGAGCCCTTGTCGATGTGGTGGTAGGCCGGCTCGTTCTCGGCCCGGGGGTAGATCCCCCCGCAGTGGGCGCCCGTCGGCTCCCGGACGTGGGCGCTGTCGACGATCTGGATCTCGTAGTTGCCGTGGAAGATCACGCCCGAGTTGGAGCCCCGGGCGACCATGAACTCCACGTGGAGCTCCACGTCCTGGTAATCGCCCCGCTTCGTGACGAGGCTGGGGCACTTGCCGAGCTTTCCGTTGATCAGGACGCCCTTGCCCGGTTTGCCAACCAGGAGCCGTTCCTGGTCCGGGTTGAGCATCGCGTCGCCGAATTCGTCCCACGTGTCGCCGTTGTGCCAGGCCCCGGGTCCGAGCGGCGTCCAGCCCGCCTCCGCCGCCGCGGGGCGGGCGGGCCACGCCAGCAGCGCGGCGGCCAGAACGGGGAGGCCGATGAACGGACCGATTCCGCCCGGCGTTCGGATGTTCCTCATGATGGGACTCCTTGAGGCATGCCGGTCCGCCCGGTTATAGCTCCCACCCCTTGCGGTTTTCGCGCCGGATGAAACGGTCCGCCTCCGGGCAGTTCGTGGCCTTCAGGTTGACCGGGTCCCACTCGATCTTCTGCCCGGCTCGAAAGGCGACCGTCCCCAGCAGGACCGTCTCGGCCAGCGGCCCGGCATAGCCGAAGTGGCAGCCGGGCCGTGTGGTATCGCCGGACTTGCAGGCCGCGATCCATTCCCCATAGTGGGAGGCGAGGGCCGTGACCTGCGGCCGCCGGACGCCTTCGAATTTATCCTCCGGATAAAGCTTGAACCGCCCGTAGTCCGCGATCAGCATCCCCTTGGAGCCGACGAAGAGCGAGGCCTCGGGCCAGTCGGGCATGCCGTGCGCCATCTGCAGCGGGGGGCGCTTCCCGCCGTCGTACCACGTGAGCGTCACCGGCGGCAGGTCGCCCCGCTTGGGGAAGGTCCACCGGCAGACGAGCCAGGGGGGCCCGCTCTCCGGGTGGGCGGGATGCTCGCTCTCCGCCTCGACCGTCAGCGGGTGCTTCAGGTCCAGCGCGGAGAACGGGAGGTCGATCATGTGGCAGCCCATGTCGCCGAGCCGCGCGTTGCCGAAATCCCACCACTGCCGCCAACCCTGCGGGTGGTAGCAGGGATTGTAGGGACGGACGGGGGCCGGGCCCAGCCAGATGTCCCAGTCCAGATACGCCGGGACGGGCGGCGTCGCCCCCGGCCGGTCGCCGGGGGCCCAGGCCTGGTCGCTCCAGCAGTGGACCTCCCGGACCTCGCCGATCGTCCCGGCCTTGATCAGCGCGACCATGGCGCGGTAGTTGGGGCCGGTGTGCGCCCCGTTCCCCATCTGCGTGGCCACCCGGGTTTTCGCGGCCACCTCGGTCGCCACGCGGACCTCCCGGATGTTCTGGGCCAGCGGCTTCTCGCAGTAGACGTGCTTGCCCCGGTTCATGGCCATCACGCTGGCGGGGACGTGCACGTGGTCGGTCGTCGCGATGATCACCGCATCGAGGGTCTTCACCTCCTTGTCGAGCATCTCCCGGTAATCGCGGTACTTCGCGGCTTTGGGAAACCGGTTGAAGGTCTCGGCCGCCCGTTGATCGTCCACGTCACAGAGCGCGACGACGTTTTCGTTGCCGATTTCACTGAAGAGCACGGCCCCCCGGCCCCCCACGCCGATCCCGGCGATATGGAGCCGGTCGCTCGGCGCCGGCCCGCCAGGGCCGCCGAGGACGTGCCGGGGGACGATCGTCAGCGCGGCCCCGGACGCGGCCGCGCCGGCGAGCCCCCGCCGCGTCATCCCGGAGGGACCGCCCGTCCTGTCTTTCTTCACGCCCGAATTCCTCCCGGACCGGGTTTGCGCCGGTCGCCTACGGCGGCACCGCTTCCCCGTGGGGATACCGGTAGTCGCCCTGCGCGTCCGTCGACACCCGCCGGGTGGACCCGTCCTTCACGCTGTACGCGTAGAGCTGGCCCTTCCCGGTCTGGTAGGAGTGGTACACCACCGCCGACTCGCCGTCGATCCAGCGCGGGTAGGCGAACCAGACCTCCTTTCGTTCCTCGTTGGCGATCGCCTTCGGGTTCGTGATCGCGCGCCGCTTCGCGTCGAAATCCGCGACGTAGAGCGTGCGCCCCGGGTCCTTGTGCTGGAATCCCCGCTGGTGCTCGAAGCAGACCTTCGTCTCGCTGGGCGACACGTTGACGCGGTCCAGGAGGCCCGTCTTCGCCAGCTCGCAGTCGAGGCGCTCGTACTCGGGCTTTCCGCCGGCATGGGGCGTCATCAGGTAATAGCCCCAGCCCTGCGTCGGGTGCGCGCACGACACCACCAGCCGGCCGTCCCGGAGGGTCGAGAAGACCCAGTTGTGGTAGCTCGTGTCGGTGAGGGCCACCTCCTCGCCGGGCTTGCCGCCGATCTTGCCCTGCATCACGATGAAGGAGCCCTTCTCCGGGTTCTTCCGGTTCCACAGGGGCGTGTGGGTCCCGTCCCGCGTCCAGGTGGGATTGAAATCCGTGTGCGTCCCGTCGGTCAGCTGGTGAAAGCCCTTGCCGTCGACGTCGATGATGCAGATCGCGCTGATCCAGTTGGTCACGACGGGATCGTCCTTGAGGCGGCGGAAGAATACGAGATGGTTGCCGGCCGTCGACCAGGCCGGCTTGAAGTCCATGTGGCCCGTCGTGAGCGGCTTCCCGTCCGGTTCGCCCGGCACGCCGACATGGATCTCGCCGTTCTTGTAGTAGGATATCCGCTCGGCCGCCCCGGCGCGCAGGCCCCCGGCCAGCAGCGCGGCCACCAGGATCCCCCCCGATCGGCTTCGCATCCCGTCCTCCTTTTGAAAGGGACTCCCTACTTTCCGTCCTTCAGGTGACTGTCGAACCAGGCGATCTCGAGCCTCATGACGTCGTCCAGCGGTTTCCCGCTGTAGACGTCGTAGTGTTTCAGCCCCTCGAGCACGTGGTACGCGGTCGGGACGCCGTTCTTTTTCAGGACCTCGTGCACCCGCCCCCCATGCTCCTGGATCTTGAAGTAGTGCTCCTTCTCGGCGTCGATCAGGAGGGTCGGCACCCGGACCCGGTCGGCGTACTGGCCCGGGCCGAAGAGGGCGATCCGCTCGCCGTGGGGCGTCCCGGTCAGCCCCCCCGGCGAACCCCCGCCCTGGGGCACCGGGTCGGTCTCGCCCCGTGCCCGGGCGGACTTCTCCGCGTGGATCTTCTTCAACCCGTCGGGATAGCGACGGCTCCAGTCGTCGGGCATGGCCCCGACTTGCGCGACCACGCAGGCGATGCGCCGGTCGTGCGCCGCCCGGCAGATCACGTGACCGCCGCCGAAGCTCGTCCCCCAGAGGCCGATGCGGGACGGGTCCACCAGCGGCTCGCCGTGCACGTACGACACCGCGGCGTCGATGTCCTGCTGCTGGTCGACCGGATCGACGAGGTCGCGGATGGCCTGGGCCTGGACGGTCACGGTGCCGTCCGGGCCGGGCCGGGGCATCGCGCCGCGCACGACGAGCCGGCTGTCGCTGTCGCCCCATCCCCGGTAGTCGTAGGTGACGACCACGTAGCCCGCGGCGGCGAAGCGCGGGGCGATGCCGGACTTCATCAGGAAGGCCTTCGTGCCGCCCCACCCGTTGCAGAGGACGATCGCCGGGAGCCTCTTGCCTTCCTCCCGGTCCTTTGGATAGAGCAGGACGCCGGAGAGCCGGGTCCCGTCGCTCCAGATCGTCATGTCCCGCTGGAGAACGGAGGGGAAATTCGCGACCGGCTTCTCCTCCTGCGCCGCGGCGGCCCGGGGCCACAGCGCGCACGCCAGGGTTGCCGCCGCGACAAGCCGAAGCGTCCCGCACGACCGGCTCGCGATCGCCGCCATGATCGTCCTCCTTCCACACGGGACGGATGGGTTGATCGGGCCGGACCCACCCCTCCCCCCCGCGCCGGTCATTCCAGCTTCATCTTCTTGAGCGCGTCGCTCTCGTAGGCCTTCGCGGAGAACTCCGCCAGGAGCGCCCGGTCCTCGTCCGTGTACGTCAGGTCGCCCGCGAGCGCCCGGACGTTGGCGTCGATCTCCGACTCCAGCCGCATGCCGATGTTCAGGACATGGATCCGCCCGTCGGTCATCGCGTACCGGATGGCCGCGGCGGGGAGCCGCTGGAGGCGCGCCTTGTCGAACCCGGGCACGATGTGCCCGGACCAGGCGCCGAGCACGCCGGCGCCGACGACCTTCATCGCCACGATCCCCATCCCCCGCGCGTGGGCCCTCGCCATGCAGGCGTCCCGCAGCGCGACCATCCGCGCCGAGAAGATCTGGTCGTGTCCCCGGGGGATGTAGCTCCAGGCGAGCATGCAGAGGTCGAACCCGCCGGTCTCGATGAGGGCCAGCGCCTTGTCAAAATAGCCGTGCGCCGAGAAGCCGACGAGCCGGATGACCTTCTCGTCCCGCAGCTTGACCAGCTCGGCGTGGATCTCCATCGCCCGCTCGACGGTCATCTGCTGAAGCCCCGGCGTGCCGTGGATCAGGAGGGCGTCGAGGCGGTCGGTCTGGAGCTCCCGGAGCGACTTCTCGACGGCGCCGCGGACCTGGGCCGGGTCCGTCGTCTCGACCTTGGTGACCAGGAAGACCTTGTCGCGGATGCCCTTCAGGCCCTGGCCCAGGATCGACTGGCTCTCCAGGTAGTTGCCAGCCGTGTCGAAGAACCGGATGCCGCGGTCGTAGGCGGTGCGGACCAGTTTGACGCGATCCTCCAACGACAGCGGGTTCATCCACTCCTCGGGGAGCGCGGCGCCTCCGAAGCCGAGGATCGGCAGCGTGCGGCCGGTCTTGCCGAACGGCCGCACGGCGATCGGCGCCGGACCCGCCGCAGGCTCCGCGGCCGCGACCCCGCCGGCCCGCGCCGCGGCGGCCCCGACGAAGGCCGCCGCGCCCGCTTTCAGGAAATTCCGGCGATCGAGCGACCCGGGCGGATGTCGCATGAAGTCTCCTTTCCAGCGACAAAAGCGGCGTGCCTCCTGTGGCGCGACCGCTCCACTCAGTCCTTCCCGAGCTCCTTCGCGTGCCGGCCCCCCCGCTCCCCGAGCAGCCGGGCGATCTCGCGCTTGGCCTCCTGGGCCGTCTCCGGCTGATAACCGGTCGCATCCAGCGGCGTGAACCCGTGGCTGTCCCGGGCGTTGATCTCGGCCCCGGCGTCGATCAGCTGCCCGGCGATCGCGACGCGGCCCAGGGCCGCCGCCCAGTGCAGCGGCGCCCCGCCGTGCTCGTCCCGGGCCCGGGCGTCGAGATCCGCCCGCTTTCCGATCAGGAATCGGACGATCTCCCCCTGGTCGGCAAGGACGGCGAGGTGCAGCGGCGTGACCCCGGACCCGGGGACCCCGGGCGCGACAAAAGTCGCGTTGATCTCGGCACCGGCGTCGATGTGGCGCCGGACGGCCTCCAGGTTGCCGTGTGACGCGGCCGTCCAGATATCCATGAGGGGCAGCAGCGGCGGCTCCGGGATCGGCTGCAGCGCCGCCTCCGGGCCCGCCGGCGGCAGCAGCTCGACGGCGGCGAGGCCCAGGCCCGTGTCCACGTTGTAGGTGAAGCAGCACCAGTCGACGAGCTCCTGGCCGAGCGGCGAGTCCGGGAACTCCTTTTCCTGCGGCCGGAAGGCCTCGATCGGCAGCTCGAGGTCCAGGCGCCCGCCGGCTTCCCGGCGATGATCGAACCGGTGCATGGCGACATATTTTCCGGCGAAACCTCCTTTGACGTGCCGCGTCGTCAGGCTGAAGTAGAGGTCCCCCGTCGTCTCCAGCCGGCCGAGGATCCGGAACCGCCCGCCGGGCACAAGCACCACGGGGGGGGCCGGGCATCGGGAGACCGCGATCGCCATCAGGTGGAGGGCGACCGGCTTCTTTTGATAGTTCAGGAGGATGGGGGACGTGCGCAGGCGGCCCCCGGACTCCGCCTCCGGGCTCCAGGTCCCGTAGAGGGCGCCCGCGGGGAGGCCGCTCCGCCACGCGTGGACGGACGCAGGCCGGGGATCGACCTTCAAATCGGCCGACCGGCTCGCCGACAAGACGACCTGGTGGTCCGCGGGGACGTCCGCCACGCTCCCGTCCGCCAGCCGCGTGACGCGGACGCGCCCCTCGTTCACGCGAAGCATCGTCGATGCCGGATCCGCATCCACGTTGAGCTGGGTGCCCAGGATCTCCAGCTTCGCGGTCGGCGTGTGGACCAGCATCGGCCGGCCCTGCGGCTGCGGGGCGACCCGGCACGAGACGCTCCCGGCGTGCAGGTGCAGCTCCTTCTGCCGGTCTCGGGCGATCGTCAGCATCGACTGGCCCGAGACCGTCACCGCCGACCCGTCGGGGAACGTCAGCCTGGCCCACGAGTCCGCGGAGCGCGACTCCAGCGTGCCGCCGCTCAGGGTGCGGCCGGCCTCCAGGTCGCGGACGACCTGGCCGCCGTTCCCCGTCCACTGCATCCCGCCGTGGACCTCGGTGACGGTCGCGATCGCTGATCCGTCCTTCGGGCGCAGCGCGTAGGCGCCGATGGCCAGCGCGACCAGGACGCCGGCGGCCGCCGCCCACATCCACCGGGCGGATCGGGTCGCCAGGCCCCGGGGCGCGGAAAGCGGCTCCGACGTCTCCCCCTCGACGTCGTAGGCGAACTGGCGCCGGAGGGCCGCGTGCAGATTCAGGCGGTGCAGGTAGTCGCGGCGGTCCGCCTCGGAGGCCAGCAGGCGGGCGTCGAGCTCCCGCGTCTGCCCGTCCGTCGCCGCGCCCTGCAGCACCGCCTCGATCAGCTCGTCGAGCGGCGCGGTCCCGGCCGGTTCCCGTTCGTCCATGGTCAGGCCTCGTCCAGTTTGAGCGTCTGACGGACGCACATCGACAGGGCGGCGCGGATCCGGGCCAGGTGCTTCCGGACGGCGGTCGGGGTCCGCCCGACGCGATCGGCGTACGCCTTGATCGTCGCGCCCTCCCGGTAGCATCCGGAGATCAGCCCACGGTCCCCCGGCTCGAGCTTCGCCACGCAGTGGGCGAGCACGCGGCGCTCCTCCTCCATCCGGGTCGCGTGCCGCTCGGCGTCGTCCGCCAGGAGCTGGACCAGCTCGTCGCTGAAGAAATGCCGATCCCGCCCCCGCTTGCGCCGGAAGTTCATGGCTTCGAACCGGGCCACCTGGAACGCCCAGTTGCGGAAGCTGGTCCCGGCCTCGAACTGGTCATACTTCCGCCATAGCGTCATGCTCGTCTCCTGCATCACCACCTCGGCGTCGTCGAGGCTGGCGAGCAGCGACGTCACGAACGCGTGGACGGCCGGCTCGTGCCGGACGAAGAGCGCCATGAACTCCTCGTGCCGGGGGGATTGCGGTAACGCGCTCATGTCAGTCGGTCCGGGAACCAGGACGGGTTTATTCGACACGCCCGCGCGTCGGCTTGCCTCTATAACGTCGCGCGGGCTGCAAAGGGGAACGGATTTCCGAGAAAAACGCGATGAACGGATTCCTATCGGACGATCACGATCTGGTCGAGCCCCAGCGGGATCTCGAACGCCGCCACGCCCGTGAACCCCTCCCGCCGCTGCGCCTCGCTCGCGGGGAGCGTCTCGAAGGGGATCGCCCGGTCCGGCGCGTCCGCGAAGCGGACCTCCTTCACGTCCGTCCGCACCGGCAGCCTCACCCGGAGCGTTTCGATGGGCACGTAGGTGAAGTTCGCCAGCACGAGCGCCACACCCCGGGGGCCTTCGTACACGCCCGCCTCGACCACGGGGTGCGAGAGTCCGACCGGCGGCGACGCGCCCGCGGCCCGGGCCCAGGCGTTGATGAACCGGCGGTGCGCCGCCGGCCATTTCTCCTTCAGCCCGGCAGGCACGAACTTCGCGTCCTTGATGTAGCTGATGCCCGGCGCGGCGGCGACGCAGAGGGCCCGCCCCGTCCCGAAGGCGTGCTCGATCACCGCCGGCGAGCCGTCCGCGAAGCGCCCGACCACGGTGCCCGTCGAGAGGGTCGCGTCGGTCTTGAGGCCGATCGCGCCGAACCCGGGCCCGAAGCGCTCCCCCGCCGCGCCCTCGAAGCCGATTCGGTCCAGGTGCGGGATGTCGTTGAGCCGGCCCCGCACCCGGTACTCGCCCGGCTGCGTCGTCGCCTTGGCTCCGGGGTTCACGCCGAGGGCTTCAGCCAAGCCGTCCACGGGCTCGTCGAATTCGTTCCGCGTCCCCGCGTTGCACGAGGCGTAGAGGTGTCCCCCGTCCCGGACCCAGGCCACGATCCACTCCGCGGCTTTCGCGGCGATGTTCGGGTCGGTGGCGTAGAGGACCTTGTAGTCCCGGAGCCGCCCGGCCGCGACGTCCTCCTCGGTGAGGAAGTCGACGCCGTGCTGGTCGTGGATCAGCGACAGGTACGTCCCGCGCCGCTCGAGCATGTGCCGGTAGTCGTAGGGCTGCCAGAGGTCGGCGCTGATGCTGTAGAGGAGGGCGACGCGGGCCGGGCGGAGCCGCGCGGGGAAGAGCGTCTCCTCGGCCGCGGCGAGCTGGCGCGCGACGCGGGCGACGCCGTCGTAGGCGCCGCGCAGGTCGGACCAGTAGTTCTCGGTGCTGGTGGCCGTGGGGCCGTAGGTCCAGAAGAAGAAGTGCTTGGCCCCCTGGCAGAGGGCCGAGTGGGACTTGAGCCGTAGGTTGGTCGCGTCGCTGGGCGTGATCCAGGCCATGATCGGCACGTCGCGGCCGGGGCCGCCGCTGCGGAAGATCGCCGCCTGGAAGCCCATCAGCTGGAAGCCCTCCCAGGTGGCGCCGGGGCCGTACATGTACTGGAGGCCCATCCAGTCCTCGATGCCGAAGAGGTCCACCGCCCCGCGCCGGGCCAGGTCGAACCAGTCGAGGGCCAGGGGCGCGCCGCCCCAGGTGAAGTTGGGCACCATCCCCATGCCGAGGCCCGTGCCGCCGAAGTACGGGTGGTCGGCCACGAGCGTGGAGGTGACCGGGCCCGCGGGGAAATGCCGGTGGAAGGATTCCGTGTGCCACCGGATGCGGTCGGTACCGGCCAGCTGGCGGAAGCGGCTGGTGTAGTAGAAGACGCGGGCCGCGGCGGGGGCGTCCGCCTTCGCCGCCTCGCGGTACGCCTCGGGGGTCTCGAGGGGCACGACGGCGTCGAGGTCCCCGACGCCCAGCGCCTTCGGGGAAAGGCCCTGCTCCGCGAGCCACGCGCGGAAGTGGGCGAGGGCCTGGGCGTTCGTGCCGATGGGGGGCCGGGCGCAGATCTCGTCGGCAAAGCCGTAGGGCACGCCGGGCTCGAGCGGCGTCTTCTGCCGGTCGGCATGCTTCTTCATCAGGGCGTCGACGGCCTCCCGCGTGGTGGCCGGCCCGAAGGCGACCTCGTGGGTGTGGCCCGGGGCGCGCAGGTGGGGGAAGGCCTCGCGGACCTCCGGCTGCTGGTTGCCCACGACGTTGAAGCCCAGCAGGTGGAGGACCTCGGCTTCCTGCACGTTGAGCGCGGGCCGCTGGGGCGACCAGAACGAGGTCTGGAGGATGTGGCGGGCGGGCGAGACGCGCTGGCCGCCGCTGGCCTCCCGGGCCCAGCGCAGCCGGCGGGCGGTCATCTGGGCCGCGGTCTCGAGGCTGTCGGCGTCCCGGCGCAGCGTCGGGGAGACGAGGAAGCTGGTGAGGTCGCCCTCGAAGTCCTCCTCGAAGCGCCTCACCACGGCCCCCGCGTCGGCCCGGTCGGCCAGCTCGATCACGACCCGGCGCCGGGGCGACGGCGGGTCCGCGACGAGCTGCGCCGTGACGTTCGGGAGCTCGGCCACGCCGCCCGCGCGGCTCATGGGCCCGTGCAGCGACTTCCCCGCGTGGGCCTTCAGGTCGAACCAGTCCGTGAAGGCGCCGGCCGCGAGCCGCTTCGACTTGTCCTTGTCCGCCCCCGCCGGCACGACCGCGCCGGGCAGGTACCAGTTGGGGTTGTGGATGTAGCCGCCCAGGCGCACATACCACGCGGCCCCGGCGGGCTCCTCCATCTTGAAGCGGAGGAAGACGCCGGAGCCCGGGTCCTGGGCGGAGGCGGGTGCGGCGAGAACGAGGAGGGCCAACGCAGCGGGGAGGGGCCTGGGCATGGCGGGACCTCTCCGAACGGGTGGCGGTCCGGCAGCTTCAACGCGCCTCGATTATAGCCGGGCGCAGACCAACCCGCATGTTGTTTGCGGGGATTCACGGCCGACGCCAGCCGGGGTCCCGGTCATCGGGTCTGGCGGCCGGCAGGCTCCCGGGCCTGGAGCCCGGCCCCGTCCACGAGAACACGTCTCGGGACCGAGACCCGGACCGCGCCCCGACCGGCTGCGCGAGACCTGCACGCAGGACCGGTCCGGCCGCCCACGACCGGGACCCGGGACCCGATTCGGAAGCTCCGGCCCCTATTTCGCGGCCGGCTTCGCCTCCGAGTTGCCGAACTTCATCCCGGGCTTGCTGAACTCCACCTGGTTGTGGAACGTGGCGTACTCGGAGACGATCGCGCCGTCCTTGCCGGCGCGCTGGAAATGCCACGACTCCGGATCGTTCAGCGTGTAGAGCTGGCCCACCGTGCGGGTGATCGCGAACTTGGACTTGAACCACGGCTCCCCGTAGCCCCAGGGCCGCTCGCCCGCGGGCATCGCGTTGATCGGCGTCTCGTCGCTGCCCTTGTACTCCCCGAAGAACGTCACCGACCCGTGTCGGATGTGCCAGGACTCCAACTTCGGGCCGAATCCCTACTCCCCGCCGACGTGCCGGTGCTCGGGCAGCATCGGGCCGGGCAGCAGGTAGATCTCGTGGCCGAGATAGCCGAAGTTCTGGCCCTTGAACTCGCCGGCGTAGGCCTTGGCGCCGGTCTCGCCGTACTTCCCGCTCTGGTTGATCCAGAAGATGCCGGCCATGCCGAGCTTCTCGAAGTCGCGCTGTACGAAATCGGCGACCCAGAGCTCGTCGGACAGGAGGACGGGCGGGACGGGGTAGCCGAACGCCCGCATCATGTCGACGTACGCCGCCTTGGAGGCCTTCGCGTTGAAGGACCCGTCCGGGTTGTAGAACGTCGCGTTGCCCGGGTTCACGACGGCCTTGCACGGCGTGCTGCCGTCGTGCGCGGGCATCCCGCCACAACCGGCGGCGACGAGGATTCCGGCCGCTGCACACATCAGGAACGGCATGGCATGGGTCGTCATCGCACACCCTCCTCGGCTGGGGTTCATCAACGGATCCGGGCCCCTATGAAAACGGAATACGGGTCTCGGATCAACAGAATATTCACCTTGGATGTGGCGGGTCGACCGGAGGACCGGTCCTACGGATCGTCGCCCAGCCCCAGGACCGCCTTCACGGGCGCCCGGAAGATCCAGGCCCTGTCGTCCGAGCGCTGGAAGCTGGCGTCGTGGCCGCCGACATAGATCGCGCCGTCGCCGAAGGGCGACAGGGCGAAGGCGCGCGGCGCGACCAGGACCGGCTTGCCGGGCGCCCAGGGGCCGTCGACCTCGTGCACCGCGTAGGTCCCGTCCGGGGCGCGGACGGCGTAGAGCGCGCCGGCGTAGAGGCGGCTGCCCGGCCACGTAAGCTCCTCCCGCCCCCGCAGGATCCCCTGGAAGCCGACGAGGTGGACGGTGGCGCCCGTGGCGGGGTGAACGACGGGGTAGAAGGCGTTGTGTGCCCCGAGGACGTATCCGACCTCGACGTCCAGCTTCGCGCGCATCAGGTCGCGGACGCTGGCCTCGTCGTGCGCCACGTAGCCGCCGGCGCCGTCGGGATCGAGCCGTTTGATCCGGCCCTCGGACCGGCCGTCGGGCGCCCAGAGGAACAGGAGGGACTCGCCCGTGCCGTTGGGATTGGCGATCGGGGTCAGGCCGCGGATGCCGCCCGCGTCGGCGTTGACGCCGCCGCCAAGGTTGAGGACTTCCGAGTACGCCGGCTTCGGCCCGTCGGCCCGCCGGTATATCGTGCCGGCGGCCGAGACGTGAAGCGCGCCGTTGGCCACGGCGAGGCCCAGGGGGCGGGCGGGGAAGGCGCCGTCCGCGGGGAACTCCGCGCGGTCGTCCCAGCGGATCCGCCCCGGCTGCGCTTCGTCGTAGACGCCCGCGAGGAGGCCCGGGTCGCCGAGCAGCAGGAAGAGGCGCTCCGCGCCGGTCACGGCGTCCCGGTGGACCTCCAGGTCGCGCGGCACCCAGCGCGCGCCGCCCGCCCGCGGCCCCCGCTGCGCGACGCCGTGACGCCAGGCGCCGGAGGCGTCGTCGCGCACCCAGGCGGAGACCACGCCCTCGTTGCCGACGTACGCGCCGGCCGCCATCACCAGGAGCCGCCGCGGCTGCGGCAGGGGCCTGCCGGACCCGTCGCGGGTGAAGGCGACCGACTTGAGGATGTGGCCCTTCATGTAGCGGAGGCCGAGGCCGTTGGACCGTCCCAGGTCCAGGTCGACCGCCCACCGGCCGTCCGCCGAATCCAGGCGGAGCACCTGGGCGGACTGCTTCTCCGCGTCGGGGGCCTGGGCCCACCGCGCATCCGTCCAGTAGCCGTTGGCGGCATAGAGCTTCCCGCCGTGCGGCACGAGGTGCATGATCTCGGAGCCGCCGGCGTACGCTCCCCCGCTGTCGGCATAGCCGGCCTTGTAGCTTTGGGTCCAGCCGCCGCGGTCCGCGGGGCCGGCACCGCTGCTTTCCGGCCCGGGCTTCTGCAGCGCGGACGGCGGCAGCGCGTCCACCGGCAACACGACAAGATTGTCGAAGTCGGCGGCGACGCTCCGGGCCATGACGCCGATCGCGCCGGACCGGATCGGGTCGTCCGCGTCTGTGAAATCGATCCGCAGGCCGTTGTCCGGGTCGCTCGACGGGTGCAGGCGGTTGAACCAGACGCGGATCCGCGGGCCCTCCGCCGCGATGCGGATCAGGCTCCACTCGTTGTCCCGCGTCGGGGTCTTGAGCGCGGCCAGGTCGAACGTCGCCAGCTCCCGCCGCCGGCCCTTCTCGATCCGGCCCAGAACGAGGCGGCCGCCGCCGAACGTGACGGCGTATCCGCGCATCGCGTCGAGGGCGTCGCCCGGGTCGCTCACCCGGACGAGCAGCCCGGCGTCGCCCGACTCCGATTTCTCCTTGCCGGGCCGGAGGACGACCTGCCCCTCGAGGACGTAGTCGGTCCAGGCCGCGTCGCCGGCGACCGCCTTCATGCCGGGCTCGAGCGAGGCGGCGTTCCGGACCGGCATGGCGTCCTTCCCATACACCTTCCAGACGGCGGCGTTGTGGAGCTCGAAATCCTCGAAGAAGAGGGCCGTGGACCTCCCCGTCGCGTAGCGTCGGACGGCCTCGGCCTCCGCGAGGGAGACCGGCGTGGCGTCCGGCCAGAGCAGGCCGCACCACGGGATCTCCGGCTCGGGATCGGGGCTCCCCCGCTCGTGTCCCGTATCCACCCAGTGCCAGCGGCAGTTGGAGTTGCCGACCATCAGCTCCCAGCAGAGGTAGGCGCCGGGCGTCGACTTCCCCTCCTGGCGCCGCCGCGCGAGCCAGAAGACGATGTCGACGGGCCCCCCGAAATTCCGCCGGGCCGCCTTCCAGCGCGCGCCGGCCTCCGTGAAGACGGTCCCTTTCGCGGGATTGCAGTCGGCGAGGTCCCGCAGCGGCCCGTGGGCGTTGCTGTAGAAATGGGCGTCGACGATGTCCGAGGCCTCGCAGTCCGCCCACCCCAGCTTTCCCTTCTCGCAGTTGAGGACGGGCTGCGCCGGGCCGACCTCCTTCGCCCACGCGTAGCCGGCCCGCTTGAGCCGGTCGCGGTACGCGTCGCCCGGCGCCGGCTCGTTGTGCACCTCCCAGAAGAGCACCCGCGCGTCCGTCCGGTGGGGCCGGATGACCTCCTGGACGTAGGGTTTGAACTTCTCGAGGTTGTCCTTCTCGATGTCGCGCGCCTGGGGGGACTGCGCCCAGCGGCCGTTGTGGAAGCCCTGGACCGGCTCGGTCGGCCGGTCCAGGGTGATCCCCTCGTGACGGTGGCAGCTGTCGAAGAAGACGAAGCCCGGCCGGATGCCGTGCCGGTCGCATATCCCCAGGAACGTCTCGAGGTTGGCCAGGAGGACCTGCTTTTCCTGGAAGAAGTTGATGTCGTGGAGGAAGACCCGAAGGGTCGAGAGGCCGAAGTACTTCTTCGCCGCGGCGAGCTCCTTTTCGACCACGTCGGGCCGGAAGTCGTGCCAGAACTGGACCTGGTTCACGGCGTAGGCCGGGGTGTAGTTGGAGCCGACGAGGCCGTCGGTCGGCGGGTTGGGATTGGGCTGGTACACCTCCTCCGCGCGACCGTCCGCGGCCGCGAGGAGGGCCGCCGCCAGGACGAGGGCGCAGCCGAGTTGGAATCCGGGTCGTTTCATGTCGTTTCCATCCCGGAGGCCGGCGGCCCCTCACCGGATGGCCGAGTAGTCCGTCGCCTTCAGGTAGAGCGACTCCGGCCGCTCGCGGAGGAACTTCCCGTCCTTCTGCGACTCGGCTGCGACCCGCTTCCACTCGGGATCGGCGCCGAAGGCCTTCCACGAGGCCTCCGCCGCCTCGCGGCTCGCGTGCCGGAGGACGTAGATCAGCGTGTCCTTCGCGTCCGGCTCGTCGGCCGGGTGCCAGTAGGCGACCGACGTCATGCCGTGCTTCTTGAAGAGCCCGATCGTGTGGTCCCGGAAGCGCGCGTCCAGGTTGGGGAGCTTGCCCTCGTTCGTGCGGTAGATCCGGAGCTCGAAGACGGCGTCGCCGCCTTCCTCCGCGCTCGCGACCGCGGGAGAGTAGTCGGTCGCCTCCAGGAAGACCGACTCGGGCGGCTTGGCGAGGATCTGGCCGTCCACCTGCGACTCCTTCGCGACCTTCTGCCACTCGGGGTCCTCGCGGAAGGCCTGCCAGGACGCCTTCGCCGCGTCGCGGCTCTTGTGCCTGAGGACGTAGACGAGGGTGTTCTTCGACTTCGGCTCGTCGCAGGGGACCCAGTACCCGACCGATTCCATCCCGTGCTTCGTGAAGAGCGCCACGGTGTGGTCGCGGAACCGCGCGTTCAGCTTCGGGAGCTTGCCCTCGTTCGTCGTGTAGGTCCGGAGCTCGTAGACGTCCGCGAGGGCCGCGGCCGGCAGCTGGAACAGGGCCGCGGCCAGCGCGGAGGGCCGGACGATCGAGCGCGCCTGCGACATACGTGTCTCCTTTCGGGCTGAGGGCCGGGCGCGGGATACTATAACGCCGCGACACCCGTAAACAAACCCGGGATTCCGGGAAAGCGGTCGGAGCGGGGGAGGAAACGAAAACGCCCGCCCCGTGCAGGGCGGGCGTTTTATTACCCGTCTCCTCGTCAGGCCAGCGCCTCCTTGCAGAACTGGACGCACTTCGCGACCTCCTGGACGGCGTCGGAATCCTTGGGGACGCCGTATTCCAACTCGATGTCGCCCGGGAAGGCCAGCTGGTTCTTCTTCATGTACTGGAGCACCTCCTTGACGGGCGTGTCGCCCTGGCCGAAGGGCATGTTCGGGCCGTTGTTCTTCTTCCGGTCCTTCAGGTGCAGGCTGAGGATCCGCTTGTGGTGCTTCTCGATCATCGGCATCGGGGACTGGCTGGTGCCGGCGATGTAGTGGCCGATGTCGAGGTTGATGCCGAGGTACTCGCCGTGCGAGAGGATGTCGCCATCGTAGGTGTCCGGCTTGATCTGGGTGTGGTTGTGGAAGCCGATCCAGATCTTGTGCTTGTCGGCGATCGGGCCGAGGCGCTTGGCGGCGCCGGCGTCGAGCTCCCGCGTGATGCCCCGGGCGCCGACGGCCTTGGCGACCTGGAAGCAGCGCTCGATCTGCTCGTCCGTCATCTTGCCGCCGCCGATGCCGCCGTACTTGATGATGTGGATGTTCACGCCCGCATCGTTGTAGAGCTTGCGGAGGGCCTTGAAGCCGGCCAGGGGGTCGTCGGCGGACCCATGGGCCTTCGCGTACTGCTCGGCGGGCCCGTCCATCAGCTCGATCGAGCTGATGCCGCAGGCCGTGACGTACTTGAGGATGTCCTCGGCCGAGCCGGGCATGGAGCGAAAGCTGTAAGTGATCGTGCCGATCTGGACGCCGTGGAAGCAGGAGTCGGGCTTGCCGGCGTCGGCCGCGAGGGCGCGTCGGAGGCCGCCGGAGGCCGAGGCCGCCAGGGCCGCGGCGGAGCCGAGGAAGGCCCTGCGGGAGAGCGCCGTCGCGATGTCGCGCATGGGTTCGCTCCAGAAAGGGGGCCGATCGCGGCCCGTCTCCACGGGAATCGCCAAGGCGGACGATATCACCCGCGACCCCTTCGTTTCAAGAGATGCTTCCTTCCCGTGTGGGAATGGGAGCCAGCCCGACCGGCAGTTTGCGACCGGGACGGGCACCTGATCGATTGCGTGGGGAGCCGCCGGAAGCACAACGACAACACCACGGAGCCGGACAGCGAGGTGAGCAGCGCCCCGGAAGACCCGCCCCTCCCCTTGCCGATCCCGTCC
>CAYUME010000014.1:5642-20353 GCA_964445475.1 uncultured Planctomycetia bacterium | reverse complement strand
GTCGACCTCCCCGCCGGTCTGGTCCAGGATCTCCCGGCCGGTCGTCTCGTAGTGGGCCAGGACGTTGGCCTCGTTCTCGAACTGGTTGGGCATGAAGTACCGGTCCGGGGCGTCGCGGAGGATCTCGCGGGCCCGGCGGATGGCTCCGTCCGTCCCTTCCTTCGAAGGCGTGAGCACCAGCTGCGCGCCGAAGGCCTGGAGAATCCCCCGCCGCTCCACGCTGACGCACTCAGGCATCGTCAGCGTGACGGGATAGCCCATCGCGGCGCCCACCATGGCCATGCCGATGCCGGTGTTGCCGGAGGTGGCCTCCAGAAGGGTCTTCCCCGGGGCCAGATTCCCGTCCGCCACGGCCTTCCGGACCATGAAGTAGGCGATCCGATCCTTCACCGATCCGCCGGGGTTGTTCCCCTCCAGCTTGGCAAGGATGCGGGCCTTGCCGTTTCCGTTCAAGCGCGTCAACTTCACCAAGGGGGTGTTGCCGATGGCGTCCAGGATTCCCATGAGGTCGATCCTTTCGATGTCCGTTGGAATGGGGCACATCATAGCGATTTAAACCGTCCGGACGTCAATCTTTTTCGCCTCCCTTCCAAGATCCGCACACCTCCCATGCCGCTCACCCCGCATTTTCGAGGCAGTGTTACTTTTCGTAACACTTCCGAGACGCCTGAATTGACGGCCGAATTGACCGCTACCCATTGCCAGACAACGACTTACGAAATATCCTGAAGTTTGGCACGCTATTTGCTTATACACGCCGTCAGCCTGCATGAATGGCCCTGTTTTCATAACCCGCAGTCCGGAAGGAGGCCCTTATGAAAGCCCGGATCGCCGCCATCGTCCTCTTCGCCTTCGCCGTCCAGAGCCAAGCGGTCGTCCGGGCCCGGGCCGAGTCGGTCTTCTCCATCCAGCAGGCGGCACTCCAGCGAGACCCCGGCGAACGCGTCAAGCTCGTCCGATCCGCCCGCGAGGCGCTCTCGGCGGATGCCGTCCGGTTCCTCGTCGCGCTCCTTGGCGACCCGCATCCGCGCGTCCGCCAGGAGGCCATCAAGGCCCTCACGGGCGTCGTCGACAAGGCGGCGATCGACTTCATCGCCCGCGCGGCGGCAAAGGGGGCGACCGACGAGATCCGCGCGGGGGCGGCGCGAGTCCTCGGGCGGGTCGAGTCGACCGCCTCGCGCGACGCGCTCGTAGCGGCCCTCCGGGATCCCAGCCCGGAAGTCAGGGCCAGCGCGCTCGACGCCTTGCGGGACATGGCCGACCCCTCCACCGCGCCGCTCGTGACGGATCGGCTGAAGGACGCCAAGGTGCTCGTGCGCGCCGCGGCCGTGGAGGCCCTCGCGGCCGTCGATCCCGCCCGCGCCGCCCGGGAGCTGCCGGCCTGCCTGGTCGACCGGGACTTCCCGGTCCGCATCGCCGCGGTCTCGTGCCTGGCGCGCGTCTCCCCGGGCGACGCCGTCGGGACCGTCCGACGCGGCCTGACTGACCCGGCCTGGCAGGTGCGCGTCGCCGCGATCGAGGCGGCAGAGACGGTCCGCAAGCCGGAGCTCATCCCGCTCCTCATCGAGCGGATCGACAAGGAGGATGGCCGCCTGCGCGGCGACCTGCTCCGGGCGCTGCGCCGCCTCACGAGGAAAGAGATCGGCCTCGACGCGGGGGGGTGGAGGATCTGGTGGGAGAATCACGGGAAGGACTTCCAGTGCCCGGAAACGTCTGCGAACGGCCCGGAGGGCCCCGCCCCCCTGACCCTGGCCACCTTCTGCTCCATCCCCCTGTACAGCCGTCGCCTCTCCTTCGTGCTCGACCTCTCGGGCAGCATGCGCGACACGGCGAACGGGAAGGACGCGGGGCCGCGAAAGGTGGAAATCGTGAAGGCGGAGCTCCAGAAGGCGATCCGGGCCTTCACGCCGGAGACGCGGTTCAACGTGATCCTGCTCGGCTCGGACGCGGAGGGACGGTTCGACGCGAGGAAGCGCGTCTGGATGCCCCGCCTCGCCCCCGCCACCCCCGGCGCCCGGGAGCTCGCCCTCCACTTCAGTGCCGCCCAGGTGGCCCGCGGCTACACGAACATCTACGACGCCGTCCGCCTCGCCCTCCAGGACCCGGACGTCGACACCGTGATCCTCCTTTCCGACGGCGGCGCGACCCGGGGGACGTTCGTGTCGCGCGAGGAGATCCTCGACAATCTGCTCGCGGAGAACCGCTGGCGGAAGATCGCGATCCACACGGTGCGGTCCGGGGCGCGGAAGGGGGCGGATACGGATTTGCTGGCGGGGTTGGCGGACAAGACGGGGGGGATCTCCGTGAAAAAGTAACGGCCGAGTACGGGTACGAGTGCGAGTACGAGAACGAGTACGAAAACGATCACGAGGACGAGTACGAGAACGAATACAAGGACGCGAACAAGAACGAGTACGAGAACAGGAGAGGAGCATGATGACGAGCACATTAGACTCAAACGACGTGGACAAGCACGCCGACAACCTGACTCCCCACGCATCCACACGATCCGTCAAGACGGCCCCACGTTTCGATCACGACAGGCTGGATGTCTACCGCACCGGGATTGAATTCGTGCGATGGACGGAACGCATCCTGCACGGCAGGCCTCGGATCGCCCGAAACATAACGGACCAGCTGTCACGCGCCGCGGACTCCATCACCCTGAATATCGCCGAAGGCAACGGAAAGCGCCCGGGCCCCGATCGCGCCCGCTTCCTCGAGATCGCGCGGGCCTCCGCCGTCGAATGCGCAGCCGCCCTGGATGTCATAGACGCCCGCAGTCTCCGCCCCCCTGAAACCATCACGGAAGGCAAAGTCATGCTCCATCGCATCGTCTGCATGCTAGTCAAAATGGCGCCGCCATCCCCATGACCCCCTCGCTTTCATCGTTCCCACGTCCCGCTTATCTGTCTCGTGTTCGTTTCCCTTGCCCTCGTGCCTCGTACTCGTACCACGTACTCGTACTCGTACCACGTACTCGTACTCGTACCACGTACTCGTACTCGTACCGCGGACCTCGTACTCGTACCTCCTACTCGGCTGTCAGTCCACACACTGTATTGATCCGTCCACATGTGCTATAGTCCCCCCGTCCTGACCCGAGGTGGGGGTTTCCTCCGTGCTCCGTCTCTCCAGCCTTGTCGGCATCGTCGCCATCCTGTCCCTCGCCTGGGCGTTCTCGAAAGACCGCCGCCGGGTGCCGTGGCGCGTCGTGGCGTGGGGCCTGGGCCTCCAGCTCGTGCTGGCCCTCCTCGTCCTCCACACGCCCCCCGGCCGATGGCTCTTCGAAGGCGTCAACCAGGCCTTCTCGGCCTTCACCGGCTTCGCGACCCGGAGCGCGGGGGTCGTCTTCGGCGACGGCGTCTCGCTCTCCGTGGCCGGCATCCTTGCCGTCAAGATCGCCGCCATCATCATCTTCTTCGCCTCCCTCATGGGCGTCCTCTACCACCTCGGGATCATGCAGCGCGTCGTGCAGGGGGCGGCGTGGGTCATGGCGCGCACGATGGGGACCAGCGGGGCGGAGTCCCTCGCCTGCGCCTCGAACGTCTTCGTCGGCATGACGGAGGCCCCCCTGCTCGTCCGGCCGTATCTCTCAACCCTGACGGAATCGGAGCTGATGGCGCTCATGACCGGGGGCTTCGCCACGATCGCGGGGACCGTCATGGCCCTCTACGTGGGGTTCGGCGCCGAAGCGGGACACCTCCTCACCGCCGGCCTCATGTCCGCCCCCGGCGCCTTCGTCATCGCCAAGCTCCTGGTCCCGGAGACGGGAACGCCCCAGACCCTCGGGACGGTCCGCCTGAAGGTGGAACGGACGACGGTGAACGTGGTGGACGCGGCGGCAACCGGGGCGGCGGACGGCCTGCGACTCGCCCTCAACGTCATCGCCATGCTGCTCGCCTTCATCGCCCTCCTCTACCTGCTGGACGGGGCGCTCGCGCTGGCGGACCGGGGGACGTCGGCCGTGCTCGGCGGCGCCCCCCACGGATGGTCGCTGGCGGGACTCTTCGGCCTCCTCTTCCGGCCGGTCGCCTACGTCATGGGGGTCCGGCCCGAGGACGCCTCCGCGCTGGCCAGCCTCCTCGGGACGCAGGTCGCCGCCAACGAGCTCTTCGCCTACCAGCGCCTGACTTCGCTGGCCGGGGAACCGTGCGCGGTCGGGACGGGGATCCTGCAGGACATCGCGCCTCGGACGTTCGCCGTCGCCACCTACGCCCTCTGCGGCTTCGCGAACTTCGGGTCGGTCGCCATCCAGATCGGAGGCATCGGGGCCCTGGCTCCGGAGCGGCGCGGGGACCTCGCCCGGCTCGGCCTCCGCGCCATGGCCGCCGGCGCCCTGGCCTGCTGGCTCACCGCCTGTGTGGCGGGCCTCCTCCTGTCCGACACCCGGGAAACGTGGTCGTACGAGAAGCTGGTCATCCGGAAGCAGGTCGAGGCCGGCCGGATCGCGGAGGCGGCATCGACGTCGCAGCGACTCGAGGCGTCTCTCGTGGGGACGGGCTGGGCGAAGCCGGCGGAGAGGCTGCGCGAGGCGCTGGGCCGCGCGCGCGACGCCGAGGCGGCGCTGGCCGCCGGGCGTTCGGACGAGGCCCGCGCCCTGCTCGCGCCCCTGGCCGCCGAGACGGACTTTCCGCCCCTCCGGGAATGGGCGTCCGATCGGTTGAAACCCTAGCGGCGGAATCGGGTCCCGTCACGTCGACACCGAGAAGGCGGAGCCATTCGGGACGGCAGCCGGACCGGAGAAACAGACCATGCGATCGCGCGCCGGCGGAACGCTCGGCATCCTGCTCCTTTTTTTCGCCCTCCCGGTCCACCCCCCGCTCCGCGCCGCAGCGGCCTCCCGCGACCTTCTCGACAGGATCGCCCTCCGCCCGGCGGACATCGAGGAGGTCGTCGACCGGCTCGCGGCCGAACTCCCGGCCCAGATCAAAAGCCACAAGGCGCTCGTCTGCTGGCTGCTCGACGCGACGCGGCTGACGCAGCAAATGGATCTGCACACCCGGCTCGCCGCCCGGCTCGAGACCGCCTTTGCACCGATGGGGTCGGCCTGGAAAGGGAAGGTCTGCCTGGCCGTCTGCTCGATGGGCGGTTCCCAGAAGCCCGCCTCGGTCCTCTCCCCCGTCTCGCCGGACCTGGCCCCCGCGCTCCAGGCCATCCGGATGCTCGGGACCGAGCCGGACGACACCTACAAGAACGCGCTCGACGCGATCCGGCGCGTCAGCCAGGCCATGGTCGCGTTCGCGGGGCGTAGGATCCTCGTCCTCGTCACCCTCGAGAACGGGGACACGGAGGACGACATCGAGGACACGGTCTTGAGGCTGATGAAAGGCGGCATCTCCCTGCACGTCGTCTCCCGCGAGGCCGTCTACTCCGACCCGTTCTTCGAGGCGCGGATGGGCGGGTTGCGCTCGTACTACAAATCCTACGATCTGGAGCTCCCGTACGCGCTCGCCGGGACCGAGGGGCCAGCGCCCGAATACCCGATCGGGTGGATCCTGGACCGGGCGGGAATCCACGTCAACGTGCCCTCGGGATTCGGGACCTGGGCCCTGAGCCGCCTGGCGCTGGCGACAGGCGGGACGTACGCGATCCTCGCGCCGGGGGATCCCGGATCCCTGCCGTTCTGCGCCGAAGCCGGATGCGCCCTCTGCGAGGGGGCGCACGCGGGATGCGACGCCTGCTACGACCCGGCCCGGCTCGCCCTCGTCTCCCCGCCCTTGGCCGCTCGCGAGGCCTGCCGGTCGGACCTGGGAAAGGTCGCGCTGGCCAGGAGCTACTTCGAAGCCTGGCAGATCGCCTATGATGCGGGATTCTGTGCCATGCCCCCCCCGGTTGAGGTGAAGGGAGGCAACCTCAACCCGCGCCCGCCCCGGAATGCGCGCGCCCCGCTGCAGCCGCGACCCGTGGGGACGATCGGGCCTGAGCCGGGCATCCCGTGGACCGGATGGGAGGCCCAGGGGGCCACCCATGGCGCCATGGGAGTCCCGGGCGACCAGAAAGCGGACGACATTTTCCGCGAATGCGACAAGGCCCTGGCGACGCTCGAGAACGCCCTCCGCACCGCCGGACTGCCCCGGCCTTCCATCCGGACCGTGGCCGCCGCGGAAACCCTCCTCTGTCAGCTCTACGCGACCCGGTTCAACCTCAACCAGCTCCGGATCGTGCGCGAGGACTTGAAGGCGATCGACAGCCCGCTCCCTTCCGCCGCGACGCTCGACGGCTTCGCCAGGCCCGCCTTCGTCGACACCCGGAAGCGCGCCACCGACGCCTGGACGTTCGACTACCGGAACATCCGCTTCTGCCACGGCAAGGAGCGGGTCGTCGACGTCACCTTCCTCGGCGGCGCCCCCGTCCGCCGGGAGCAGCTGGCCTTGGCCGAGCGGGTGGACCGGGCCCTCCAGAAATACCAGGGAACGCCGTGGGAGATGCTGCTCCGCCGGATCGGGCTCGTCCTGATCCGCCCCATCGCGCTCCCCCCGCCTCCGCCCGAGATCCCGCGGCCCCCGAAAAAAGACAAGGAGCCTGACGCGGGTCCTCCAGCCCCCCGCCCGCCCTTCCAGCCCCCGGTCCGCCCGGCACGGACGTTCCGCGGCTCGACGCTCGCGCCCGGCGGCGTGCCGCCCCCGCCCGGCGGTGTCCCGGACGACCGCCTCCCGTCCCTGACCCCCTCGAAACGATGAAAACGCCCGATGCCCGTGTCCGGCTCCTTGCGTCGGCGGTCCTGGCCGCCCTGATGCTCCTCCTCGCGTCGCCGCCCCCGGATGCGGGAGCCGACGAGTTGGACGACCTGCTGGCGCAGCTCAAGGCCGCCCGCAACGAGAAGGCTGCGAAGGCGGTCGAGGACCGCATCCGGTTCGCCGTGAAACCGGGTCAGACCGAACGGCTGCTATCGGCGCTCGCGCCGCCGCACCCCCGGACCGCCCCGGTCCTGCTCGACCTGATCGCGGTGCGCGCCGACGGGCCCTCGACCGTCCCGACGCTTCGGAAGTTCCTGAAGCCCGAGCCGGCCTGGTTCTCGGCCGCCGTCCTGTCCGCCCTCGCCCGCCTGGGGGATCCGGCCGCCCTTCCGGAGCTGATCGAACGGGCCGACGCGGTCCGCCTCAAGGCGGAAGACCGGAACGAGCACGTCGCCGCCATCGCCCTGCTGGCCGTCCGCGGCGCGGACGACTACCGACCGGGGGCCCTGAAAGCCCTCGGCCGGCTCCGGGTCAAGGAAGGAGTGGGCGCCCTGCTGGACGGCCTCTCCGACGCCTCCCTCGAAAACCGACAGGCCGCCTGCGCGGGATTGGGCGGAACGCTGGAGAGCCTCTTCCCCTATCTGCGATTTGACTTCGAGGCGCTGGGATACGATCCGTCAGGAGGGGATGCGGCCTCCCGGGAGAAGACGGCCGAGTCGATCCGGAAGTGGCTGCCCTCCCTGGGAATCCCCAAGGAGGCCCTGAAGACACGGAAACAGGAGGCCCCTCCGCCCGCAACGCCGACGGAGTCCGGCGGGTCAAAATAAAAAAGCGGGCGGTGGCCTCCGCCACCGCCCGCTGGGATTCCCCGTTCTCGACGCCCGGAATCGAACCTACTTCTTCTCGACCGGCTTCACCTCCGCCTTCGCCTGCGCCCCGCCCTTCCAGGCCTCGAGCACGAAGTAGACCGCCGTGCGCTGGGAGCATGTGGCGTGCAGGTTCGCCGTGCCGTAGGGCTCGAGGGAAAGCGGCTTCCACTCGCTGAAGGCCGAGCCCACAGGCTTGCCAACGTCGTCGTAGAAGATCACCCGGTAGAGGGCGAGGACCGGGTCGGCCGAGGCGCCCTTCACCTGCAGGTCCGCCTGGAGCACGCCGAGCGAGCCGTTGGCGGTCACGCGCTGGACCGCGATCTGGCCTCCGAGCAGCACGTCGCCGACCCGGGTCCCGCGGTCGACCTGGTATTCGAGGCCGGTCCGCACGACATCGTACTGGATGGAGGGGCCACCCGCCTTGGCCGGCGCCACGACAGGGGCCCGGTAGGTCTCCTCGTCGCGGGATCCGGACGAGCAGGCGGCGATCAGCGGGAGCGCGAGCAGAACGGCGGAACGCTTCAGCATGGCAAGGCTCCTAATGGTCTCGGGATGCTCCACCGCCGGTCTCCGTCCCCGCGTTCTCCAGCGCGCCGCTAATTCACGCCGGCCAGGGCCGCCTTGAAGCGGGCCGTACGGGCGTCCTCGACACGGCCGCGGAGCGGCCGACCCTCCGCCTGGCGCTGCGCGAGGAGCTTGTCGATCTCCGCCACACGGTCCTGCGGGGCGGGATGCGTGTCCCCGGCCCAGCCGAGCACGCCGGACTTCCTTTCGCCGAGGCGCTGGAGCATCCGCTTGAGGGCCAGCGGATCGTAGCCGACCCGGGCCATCAGGTCGACCGCGGCCGCGTCCGCGGCATACTCCTGCTCGCGGCTGAACCCTTTCTCGAAGATCCCGTTGATCTCGTCCATCGCGTCCGCGAACTGGGAGACCGTGCCGCCCCAGGCCTGGACCTTCTCCCTGCCTGTCGCCTGCCCGACCGCGGAGACCAGGCCGCCGACGAACGACACCCCCTTCTGGGTGTCGGCGTTCCGCTTGGCGGTCGCCGCGGCGTCCTCGGGATGCTTGAGCACGATGTGGCTCACCTCGTGGGCGACCACGGCCGCCAACTCGTCCTCGGACTCGCACTTCAGGATCAGCCCCTTCGTGAGGAAGATGAATCCGCTGGGGGCCCCGAACGCGTTGACGTTCCCGGTGTCGAGCACGGTGAAGTGGTAGCTCCGGTAGGGACCGAGGTAGGTCTCCGCCCGCTCGGAGCACATGGCCACAAGCGTCCCGACCTTGTACAGGTACTCGTGAAGGGCGTCGTTCTCGTAGATCTTGGAGTAGCTCGCCAGGACGTTGGCAGACATGGCGCGGCCGGCGTAGAACTCCTGCTCGGGGGTCAGGTCGGCCGAGCTGCTGCACGCGGCCAGAAGCGGCAGGGCCGCCAGGAGGAGCGCCGTCGCCCCCCGCCACACGCCGCGTTCCCGGTCGTGATGCGCCATGAGGCCGTCCGCCTTACTGGACGATCGAGGCCTCGCCGAGCTTCCCCTGCGAGGCAAACTCGAGGATGACTTTCTCCAGCTCCGCCGGCGAGCGCCCGGGGTACGGTCCCTTGACGATCGCGTCCACCGCCTTGAACTGCGCATCCAGGTTCTTGTTCTTCGCGTACTCCTTTTCCGTCGCCTGGTCCCATCCCTTGGCGGCCCCGTAGGCGGCGGTCCCCTCGCCCACGTCCTTGGCGTCGACCGAGGTCTCCTGGATCTGCCGGTATCGCTCCTGCGTGACAAGGCTCGTCTGGAGGACGAACCCGGACTTGCCGTCCCCGTACCGGACGGGGACATACCCGCTTGCAGGGGCGCCGACGACCTCGACCTTCGCGCCCTGCTCGAGCATCGTCACGGTGGGGGTGAACCCGAGCGGCTTCGGCTTGACGGGGGCGGACTTGACCTGGACGTAGTAGGTGCCCGGCGGCAGCGGCTCCGCGGCCGCGGCTCCCGCGGCCAGCAAGGCGGCCGCCAGAACCCATCCGATCGCTCCGCGGTGCATCATGGTCTTGACCCCGCCTTCGGCCCGGTCCAGCTGTGTCAAACGATCATTTCGTCTTCATCACGAACACGCCGTCCCAGTCGTCCGGCGGGGGCGCCGCCGCGTAGTGCGCACAGCGCTCCAGATACACCTTCGCGGGCCCGTCGTCCGGATCGACCGCCAGGACCGATTCGAACCGGGACCGGGCCTCCTCCCATCGACGCTCCCGGTACAGGGCCAGCCCTTCCGTGAACCGGCCGACCATCCGCCTCGCGTCCCCCCCCGCCTCCTCCGCCAGCGCGACCAGATGGTACACACGAACCGGCCTCTGCTTCCCCTTCACGCGCAGGAGATCCACCTCCCGCGCAAGAACGGACTCGCCCGCCGCGGTGCGGGTCGACTCGCTGATCAGGATCGACGTCCCGTACGCCTTGTTCGCCCCCTCGAGACGGGAGGCCAGGTTGACGTCGTCCCCGATCACCGTGTACTGGAACCGTTTCCGCGCACCGACGAAACCGACCGTGACGGCCCCGGTGTTCAACCCGATGCGTGCGTTGAAGTCCGGAAGCGCGGACATTCTAAGTTTGGACCGAAATATTTGCAACTCATTTTGGGACGCCAGGGCCGCCCGACAGGCCCGGATGGCGTGATCGGGCTGAGGTTCCGGCGCGTTCCAGAACGCGACGATCGCGTCCCCCACGTACTTGTCCAGCGTCCCCCCGTGCGCGTGGATCACCTCCGTCATGCGGTCGAGGTACTCGTTCAGGTTCTGGACCAGGTCTTCGGGCCGCATCACCTCCGAGAGGGAGGTGAAGCCGGCCAGGTCGGAGAAGAACAGGGTCAACTCCTGCTTCCGGCCGCCCAGGGAGAGGCTTTCCGGGTTCTGGAGGATCTTTTTCACGACCGCGGGAGGGACGAAGTGCTGGAAGGCGCGGCTGACAAACCGCTTCTCGCGCCCCTCGACCAGGTAGTTCACGGTCGCCGTCGCTCCGGCCGTAAAAACGCCCGCGACGAGGGGGGCGACCGCCTCCGCCCAGATCCCGATCCCGGTCAGGGACCAGACGCTGAAGACGGCGTAGGACGCCAGCAGGACGAGGGGTCCCCCGACGCCCAGGAGGAGGGACCGGCTGCGGGAGAGGACGGAAACCGACAGCCCCAAGACCAGGACCGCCCCCACGGCGGCCCACCGCGGCCACCGAACGCGGAAGTCCCCCCGCAGGAACGTGTCCAGTGCCGACGCATGGAAGATCGCGCCCGGCCACTCCCCGAACGGGCTCGCCTTCGTATCGAGCCCCGGCGCATCCGCCCCGACGATCACCACCTTCCCCCGGAAGGCCTCCGGAGGGACGATCGCCGCCGCGGGCGGCTCCGCGAGAAGGTTCGAGTAGGACCCGATCACGTCGGCGATCTCGTAGCGGGTGTACGTCCTCCGACGCGGCTCCGAGAGACGCCCCGTGCCGTAGACCTCCGGCCCCCGGAAGCTGACGAGCAGGCGCCCTGCGTGGTCGAGCGGGACGGTGACGGGTGTCGCGGCGGGGATCCGGAGCCGGTTGGACGCATCGAGCGTCAGGACCGGCCGCCCGGCATACGGCCTGTCGAAGTATCCGGGAAGGATCCGGTCCAGCCAGGCCGCGAAGGCCAGCGACGGGTAGAAGCGGCCGTCGTAGTGGCACAGCACCGGCTGGTACCGCCCCCCCCGGTCGAGAAAGACGTCCCCGATCCCGCTGATGCCCGGGACGCGGGCCCCCGCCTCGAGCTGGGGAACGAACCTCCGTCCCTCCTCGACCGGCTCCATCTGGAATAACAGGGGCTCCACCGGGAGCCGGACCGACGCGTAGGCCGGCAGGAAGGCACCGCGCTGCGTGTCGAGCCGGACGGCAAAACGCTCGGGAACGGACGGCGGCTTCGCCTCCGATTTCCGCATGAAGGGCGCTGCCATGAATACGGGGGCGGCGGCCGGATCGGGCCGCCGACAGACCCGCCCCAGTTCGACGTCGTGGGCATAGACCCGGCTCTGCTCCGTAAAGATGAGATCGAAGACGATCGCCCGGGCCCCTCCCTGGCGACAGTACTCCACGACAGGGAGGTAATAGTCTCGCGTCCACGGCCACGTCCCGCTGTCCGGCGAGACGCGGGCATAATAGTCGAGACTCGCCTGCCCGATCATGACCATGACGATGTCGGGATGGGCGCGGGCGGGATCGGCGGTGAGCCGGAGGCGGATATCGTAGGCCTTCTCCTCGAGGTCCTCGAAGCCTCCCAGCAGGCACAGGAGGGCGGTCGCCAGGGTGACGCCCGCGCCGGCACCCAGGGAGGCGGCGGCGCCTGAAAGGCGGGGGCGCGTCCGCCGTTCCGGCGGGGCCTCCGGGGCCGGGGTCGCGTCGGTCGGATCGGCCATGGCGGGAATGGTGAAGGAAAAGCTCCGCCCGCACAAGCATTATTTTGACTCGCATCGAACCCGGCTGATATAATCGACTTTTTGCACAACCGGTCGGGCCTCCCGGCATGAAGGTGATCGTCCTCGGAAAAGGGTCGCGGATCCCTATCGCCCTGAGCGGGCTGAGCGCCCTGGGCGAGAAGGCGGTCCTGGTCACCGACGCGCCCACCCCCCCGCCCATGCCCCGCGGGCGCATACCCCTCGTCCGCTGCACGGACTGGAAGACGCTCGACCTGGGGCACCCCTCGATCCGGCTGTCCCCCGACGACGCCCTCATGATCTTCGGGGACGACGAGCCGGAGATCCGCCAGATCCTGGAAGTGCTCCGCCCCCGGAACCTGCCGAATGCCGTGACCGCCTTCGTCCCGGGGCGCAAGGCGAACCGACTGGCCGCGGACCACGCGTGGGCGACGGTCCGCCCCCTGCACCAGGTCTTCGCCCAGGAAATCGCCGACAGCTGCCGGCGATGGGTCAGCCGGCGCCGTCTCCAGGCCATGCTCCGCCAGATCGACGGGAAGAGCCGCCTGCTCGTCCTGATCTATGGGAACCCGGACCCGGACGCGACGTCGAGCGCCTGGGCGATTAGGACGCTGCTCGGCCGGCCCGCCGACGCCGTCACGCACGCATACACCGGCAGCCTCGGCCGCCTCGAGAACGCGGCGATGATCGACGCGCTGCGGATCCCCTTGAAAGCCTTCACGCCCGAGATGCTCGACGCGCACGACGCCTTCGCGATCGTCGACGCCCAGCCCTCCTTCCTTCAGCTCCCCCGCGCCGTACCCTTCGACATCGTGATCGACCACCACCCCTCCATGAACGGCGGCGAGGGGTTCCGGGACATCCGGCAGGGATACGGGGCCACGGCGACCATCCTGACCGAGTACTTCGTGGACACCGGGCGCAAGCTCACGCGCCCCCTCGCCACCGCCCTCTACTACGGCCTGAAGATCGACACCCATGACTTCCAGCGAAATGTCGGCGACGGGGACATCGCCGCCTTCCGCCGTCTCCACCCGCTGGTCGACTACGATCTCATCCGGAAGATCGAGCTTTCGCACATCGAGCTGTCCGGACTGGACACGTTCGCCATTGCGCTGCAGCGGAAGCGCGTGGTCAAGGACGTCCTCTTCTCCCACCTCGGCCCCGTGGCCAGCGCCGACCTGTGCTCCCAGGTGGCCGACTTCCTGATGGGGACGAACGGGATCTCGTGGACGGTGATCTCGGGCGTGGTGAGCGACCGGCTGGTGGTGGTCTTCCGGAGCGACGGCTACCGGAAGGACGCGGGCCAGGCGGCCCAGGCGGCGTTCGCGTCGCTCGGAAGCGCGGGCGGACACCGGACGATGGCGCGGGCGGAGGTGGCCCTCGAGCGCCTCACCCAGGAGCTCCCCGGCTCGGGAACCGGCGAGATCGAGAATTTCGTCTTCGACAAGGTGATGGCGGCCGTGCGCAAGCCGCGTCCGCGCAAAGCCAAGACGTCCACCAGCTCCTGATCCCGGATTCGGGCCTCCGCGCCCCTCGGGGCCGGCGGGTCCCAGAGGCCGAACGTCGTGAGCGATCCGGGACCCGTCACGCGACATCCGGAAGCCCCCGCCCCTCCGGCTCGTTTTGCCGACCTGAGGCCCGCCCCGGTCCCCCCCGTCCCTCCCCTCTGGGCGGCGATCGGGCCGGGCCTCGTCTGGATGGCCCTCGCGCAGGGCTCCGCCGAGCTCTACTACTGGCCCTACTTCACGGCCAAGTACGGGGCGCTCTTCCTCGTCCTGCTCATTCCCGCCTGCCTCCTGCAGACGCCCCTCAACATCGAGATCGGCCGCTACACGCTGCTGACGGGCGAGAGCGCCTTCGCGGGCTTCGCGCGCCTCCACCGGGGGTTCGGCGCCTTCATGTGGGCTTACTTCGCCGTCAACTTCGTCTTCCTCGGCGGCTGGGCCGTGATGGGCGCCACGGCCCTGGCCGACATCGTCGCGTGGCCGGCGGGATGGGACGCACGGGAACGGACGATCCTCTGGGCCTACGCCATCACCGCCGTCTTCGCCGCCGCCCTCCTCGTCGGCCGGGTCGTCTACCGCCTCGTCGAGCGGTTCATGATGGCGGTGGCCCTCTTCACCGCCTTCGGCCTCGTCGTCGCGTGCCTCCAGCCCGCCGTCCTCCCGGCGTTGCCGGACTTTCTCGCCGCCCTGGTCCTCCCGCCGCGGCGCCCGTCGCTCCCCGCGGACCCGAGGGAGCTGGAGCGGTTCCTGACCATGCTCTGCTACTCGGGCCTCGGCGGTTTCTGGAGCCTCTTCTATTCGTACTGGATCCGCGAGAAGGGGTACGGGATGGCCGCCTATGCCGGACATATCACGAGCCCGCTGACCGGCAAGAAGGAGCTGATCGCCTTCGAGGGCTACCGGTTCGAGGACACCCCCGAGAACCGGTCCCGCTTCCGCGGATGGATGCGGACCCTCCTGTCCGACAACGCGGTCGGCCTGGTCGGGAACCTGGTCACGACACTGATGATGGCGCTGCTCGCCTTCGCCCTCCTCTATCCGGCCGGAAAGGTCCCGGAAGGCTGGCGCGTGGCGTCGGAGCAGGGCGACTTCTTCGCGGTGGCCTGGGGGCCGGCGGGACGGATCGTCTTCCTGGTCGTGGCCGGGTGCTTCCTGATGGACACGTGGCTGGCCGGGGGTGGCGCCGGGGGGCCCGGCCCCCCCGCGAAAAAGGGGACCGAAAAACCCC
>CAYUME010000014.1:0-5632 GCA_964445475.1 uncultured Planctomycetia bacterium | reverse complement strand
CGGAGATGACGTGCACGTACTTCCCGAAGGCCCGCTCGCGGGGGCTGCGCTTCTGGTACTACGCCTTCCTGACGGTCGCCGTCGCGTTGAGCTGGATCACCATCCCCATCGGGGAGCCGGAGACCATCGTCACCTTCACGGGGGTCATCAGCCTCTTCGCCGTGGCGATCTTCTCGATCGCCCTCTGGGTGATCAACGTCCGCCTCCTCCCCCGCCTCTTCCCCGCCTGGACGCGCCCCCATCCCGTGCAGCGCGCGGCCTTCGCCGGCGTCATCCTCTTCTATGCGGCCGCATCGGTCTATTACCTCTGCATCAAGCTGGGGCTCGCCGGGTGAGCGCGCGGGACGACAGGCGGCCGGCCCTCCTCCTCATCGCCGTCGCTTCGCCCGGCGGGACGCGGCACGCCGGGGCCGCGCCTTCAGTCTCCGCGCCGGCTTCCGCAACGGCTTCCGTGTGGGCTTCCCCTCCTTTTTCACCGGCGGTTTCGCGTCGGCCTTCACGTCTTTCGCGGGGACAGGCGCGTGGACGGGCTGGGCCGTCTTCTTGGCCGGCAATGGGCCCTTGGGCGCCCCCCCCTTGGCTCCGCCGACGACCGCCTTGGCCGGGGCCCCGGCCGCTTTCGCCCCCCCCCCCTTCTTGTCCTTTGCGCCTTTAACCGGCGGAGGCGGCGGGGCCGTCCTAAACCCGGGGATCTAGTAGGCCCTACGCCATTCCAGGTCCCGCACCAGCAGGTTCAGCGGCAGGCTGCCCGCATACAGCATGGCGTCGTGGAAGAAGCGCTCGCTGTAGTACTTGCCCATCCGTTTGCGGAGGAGCTCTTTCAGGTCCTTGATCTTCTCCTTGCCCCAGAGATAGCTGAGCGGAATGCCTGGCGTCTGGGTGTAGCGGCGGACCTCGGCGGTGGCGGCGGCCCGCTCCATGCCCGTCGCGTCCATCAGGAACAGGACGGCCTCCTCGAAGCCGAGCCGTCCCGTCCCCAGCCGGACATCGAGCACGACCCGGGCGGCGCGCCAGAGCATGTCCTGGGTCTGCGCGAAACGGGACTCGATCGAGGTGTCGAATCCCAGCCGCTTCATCTCCTCCTCGCAGTAGTGCGCCCACCCTTCCACCGTCTCGTGACCGGCGGCGAAGAGGCGGGCGAGGGCGGGATGGCGGTTGGCGCAGACGTGCTGGAGGTGATGCCCGGGGTACCCCTCGTGCACGGTCATGTTGGCCAGCGCGGCCTGGTGATGCTCCTTGAGAAGGTCGCGCTCGACCTCCCCGGGGGTCACGAAATAGAACCCGATCTGCTTCGGGTCGAACCGGGCGGGCGGATAATAGGCGCCGAAAGGGACACGGTGACGAAGGAAGACGGGCGTCTCGGTGACCCGCAGCTCTTCCACCGCCGGCATCGTGGCGAATCCCGACCGGACCACGATGTCCTTCGACCGGCGGACGGCATCCCGGACGAAGTTGAGGACGTCGGCGAAGGTGGCCGGGTGCGAGGCCCGGACCTTTTCGCGGATCTCGTCGACGGCGGCGCCCCGCTGCACCCGGTGTGCGAGCCGCCGCAGCGCCATCTCGTGCCACTTGAACTGGCGCCAGCCGAAGGCCAGGACCGACTCCGTCGTCGCGCCGAGACCGCGCAGCTCGAGCAGGCGCGCGAACGCCTCCGGGCCGGGCGCGAACTCCTTCCGTCAGCGCGGAAGGATGTCGATGATCATCCAGTGGAACCCCTTGTCCCACATCCACTGCAGGTCGGTGATCATCCAGTTCGAGTACTCCTCGAGGGCGTTCTGGAGCGAATCGATCGCCCGGCAGAGCCGGTCGTACTCGCGCACGATCAGGTTGATCCGCCCCGACTGCTTGATCGCGTCGAAGAAGCTGGGCAGGCGCGCGAGGGTCTCCAGCTCCGTGTCGATCCAGACCTTCACCGGCCGCGTCAGTTTCGCGCGCGTCGCCTCGATGTACTTCGGCGTCTTTTCCATCCGCTCGATGATCGCGCGCAGCCGCTCGGCGATCGGGGCATGCTCGCTCACCAGCAGGTGGAAATACGCCTCCCCGATCATGGCGGGTGCCTCGGGGATCGACTCCCAGAAGCGGAGCTTCTCCTTCTCGAACACGCGCAGGCGGAGCGTCTGGGCGAGCAGGTCGCGGTCCACGGCCCGCGCCGGAGAGAGCTTCCCGGCGTCCACCCCCTCGAACCGACTCAGGAAGCGCTTCAGGAGCCGGTGGTCGTCCAGCTCCTTCGCCACCGACCCGTCCGGCATCACCGTGTCGTGCTTGCGTATCCCCAGGCGCGTCGCGAAGACGGGATTCCGCTGGACCCACGTGTTAAAGAACTCCTTCTCCAGGGCGTCGAACTTCGCCATCTCCACCTTGCTCACAGGGCGGGGAGCGGCCTCCATCTTGTTGTGATTGCTCTCGTTCATGCTCACCCCCAGAATCCCACCCTGCCGCGGAACACGTCAAGACCCGCATCCTTCGGGCTTGGAAGCAACCGCAAAAGAAGAATGCCCACGCAAGTCCTTTGTTTTCAATAAGATGCGATAGAAAGAACCTCTATTCTATCAGACTGAACACCAAAATCAAGGAAAAAGACAGCCCTCTTTCGACTGGAATACGAAGCCAGGCCGGCACCCCGGCAAGATATCGAAGACAACAGGCCGGGCGTCTCCGGACCGGGGCACGGGCATCTCGACCCGGCAACCCATCCCCCGGCCCCGAAATTGCTTGCAACCGGGCGGCACCTCTATATAATCCGCCAATTTCCAGCCGGGGAAAATCCATGGACGAGATCCTGATCGCACAAGCGCAGCCGGAAGCGGCGCCTGCGCCTCCGCCGGCCGCGCCCCCCCCCGCGACACCGGGGACACCCTCCGAGACGACGGGAACGCAGCAACCCCAGAAGCGTCTGGACGATTCGAGCGCCTTCACCGGCCAGCTGCTGATGTTCGGCGCCATCTTCGTCGTCTTCTGGCTGGTCCTCATCCGCCCGCAGCGGAAGCGCGAGCAGGAACGGCTCGCCCGGATCGACAAGCTGCAGCGGAACGACTCGGTGATGACCTCGAGCGGCATCCTCGGCACCGTCCACTCCATCAAGGACAATGTGGTCGTCCTCAAAGTGGACGAGGACAAGGACGTGAAGATCCGGGTGACGAAGAACAGCGTCATCCCGGTCGACATCCCGAAGGACGGCGAGAGGAAGCCGTCCTGACGCCCCCCGTCAGCCCCCCCGCAACCTCAAAGGATCCCAACCCATGGCCAGCGACCTGAAGTACCGCTTCCTCGTCATCGTGCTCCTGGCGCTCGTCGGCGCCTACTTCGCCCTGCCTACGGCGGACAAGCCCGGGTTCCGGGACGGGCAGATGTTCGAGGGCAAGACGTACAAGCTCGGTCTCGACCTGCAGGGCGGGGTCGAGATGACGCTGGTGGTCGACCCCACGGGCAAGGATCGGCAGCCCCTGATCGGCCCTGACGGGACCGAGATACGCCCGGCCCGCGCGATCGCGACGCTGACCGAGCAGGTCCGCGCGGTGATCGACCGGCGCATCAACATCCGCGGCCTGAAGGAGCCCTCGATCCGGACGCAGGGCGACGACAAGATCCTGATCCAGCTGCCGGGGATCGACGAGGCGGAGGTGGCGCGGGTCAAGAGTCTCCTCCAGAAATCCGGCCGCCTCGAGTTCCGTCTGGTCGCCTCCGAGAACGAGATGGACACCTGGAAGGGGCCGCCCAGCGCCCCGGCCGGATACGAATGGCTGAAGGTGCGCGACCAGGGCAAGGACTCCGAGAAGCGCCCTTACCTCCTCTGCGAGACCCAGGCCCGCGTCACCGGCGAGGACGTCGACTCCGCCCGGCCGGACGTGAACGCGGAAAAGTTCAGCCGGACCGAGGAGATGCGGGGCCCCGCCTGGCGGATCAACTTCCGCCTCTCGCCGATGGGCGGCAAGAAGTTCGGCGAGCTGACCGGCCCCAACGTCGGCCGCCAGCTGGCCATCGTGCTCGACGGCGAGATCCGCTCCGCCCCCGTGATCCGCGCCCACATCACGACCGAGGGCGTCATCGAGGGGCAGTTCACGGAACAGGAGGCGCGCGATCTCGCCACGACGCTGCGCTCCGGCAGCCTCCCCTGCCGCGTCGCCATCGAGGGGCAGGGCGCGGTCAGCTTCATCGGCTCGACGCTCGGCGAGGACTCCATCCGCAAGGGGACGCTCGCCTGCCTGCTCGCCCTGGCGGTCGTCGCCCTCTTCATGGTCGTCTACTACCGCGGGCTCGGGATCGTGGCCGTCGCCGGCCTCGTCCTCAACCTGATCTTCGTCCTGGGCCTCATGGCCTTCTTCGGCGCGACGCTGACCCTGCCCGGCATCGCGGGACTGCTGCTGACGATCGGCATGGCGGTGGACGGCAACATCCTGGTCTTCGAGCGCATCCGGGAGGAACGGGAGAAGGGCAAGACCTCCGCCCAGGCCTTCGAGGCGGGGCACGACCGCGCCTTCATCACCATCGTCGACTCGAACCTCACCACGCTGGCCTCGAGCCTCATCCTCTACTTCTTCGGGACAGGCCCGATCCAGGGCTTCGCGGTCACCACCTCGATCGGCATCCTCACGACGCTCTTCACCGTCCTCTTCTGCGCCAAGGCGGCCACCCGGCTGCTGCTGGGACTGGGGCTCCTGCGCGAGTTCCGGATGATGCGGCTCTTCTCCAGCCCGAACCTCCACTACACGCGGGCGTTCCGCCTCTGCGCCATCGGGTCCCTCTTCCTCATCTCCGTCGGCATCGCCTGCATGGGCATCCGCGGCGAGGACAACTACAGCATCGACTTCCGCGGCGGCTCGATCGTCCAGCCCCGCTTCGCACAGGAAGTCACCCCCGCCATCCTCCACAAGGCCCTCGGCGACCTCCGGATCGTCGACGCGAAGGGGGCGACGCTGCAGAAATACCCGGATCTCGAGATCATCTCCGTGATCCCGCCCGAGGAGGGCCAGTCGGTCTCCGGCGGCCTCCGCAACGTCCTCACGGGCTTCGCGCGAACCGGGTCCCTCGAGCACCAGATCCGCACCGGCCGCCAGTACCCCGGCCTCGACGAGGAGCCGATCGAATCGACCCTGCCGGACAAGGCGGCCGACCCCTTCCACAAGGGGCTCCGCATCTCTTTCGTTCCCGCCCGCCCGGTCAAGTCCGACGAGGTGGTGACGATCGTCGAGCAGGTGCTGCCGCCCGGGGGGACGGTCAAGCCCGGCGTCGAACGGCTCCCGCAGGAGGGCCCGCTCCCCGAGCCCGTCTCCCTCAGCCTCACCCGGACCCAGGCGGATCACCGGGACACCGTCGTGGCTGCCCTTCGGAAGGAGATCGGGATCGTCAACTCCCTCCGGGACGACATCGTGGACCTCTTCGGGGACCGTCTGGCACCCGAGCCGATCGGGAAAGGGCGCCCGGCCACCGACAACCCCCGCGACCCGTTCCATGGCGGGAAGACCCTGAAAATCCGCCTCCAGGCTGCCGTCCCGGCGGCGGCCGTGGAAGGCGTCCTGAAGGATGTCTTCGCCGGCGCCCCGGACATGAAGACCGTCTTCAAGGTGGCCCCGGCGGGAGGCGCCGCGGCGGACGCCCCGTCGCACGCGATGGAGATGACCCTCTCCTCGGCGGC
>CAYUME010000013.1:0-20446 GCA_964445475.1 uncultured Planctomycetia bacterium | reverse complement strand
ACCATCGTCGCCACCGCCCTCGTCGACACCGGCAGCAAGATGGACGAGGTCATCTTCGAGGAGTTCAAGGGGACCGGCAACATGGAGCTTCATCTCGATCGGAAGCTCGCCGACCGACGCATCTTCCCCTCCATCGACGTCACCCGCTCCGGGACGCGCAAGGAGGAGCTGATCATGGACCCCGAGGAGCTCAAGCGTATCTGGCTCCTCCGGAAGATCCTCGCCGAGATCAACCCCATCGACGCGATGGAGAAGCTGATCGAGCAGATCAAGAAGTGCAAGTCGAACGCCGAGTTCCTGATGATGCTGGGGAAGAAGGCCGAGCTCTGAGCGGGATCCCTGCGGCGGGCTACGGCGTCGCGGGGCCGCCCGGGCGGCCGTTGGATGGTCCCTCGACAACGTACCGAGCCGAGGACCCGCCCGAGACGCGATCCAGCTCCTCCCGCCGGCGGTCCGCCTCCTCCCGCGTCGCGAATCGCATCACCTCGAGCCGGTTCCCGTGCGCGTCCAGGCGGACGACGCGATAGGGTCCCGCCCCCGCGGGACCGGGACCGGCCTCGCCGGACGTCCCCGCCCGCGCCTCCTCGGGAACGTCCGCGGGACCCAGCCCGCACACCAGATCCTTCATCGACTCGACCATCGCCGGGTTGATCATCAGCCACCGAAGACGTGGCGTCCATCGCTCAAGCCGGTGCAGGTGCGCCTGCCCGCCCGCCACGTCCCCCGCCCCGAACCGCTCGACCGCCCGCTGGGCCGTCCGCTCCAGCCAGCCGATGATCCCGTAGGCCGCCATCAGGGGAAGGCAGGCCGCCACCATCAGCGCCCCGCCCACGACCAGCAGGAACGGCGTCGGATTCCGGGAGGCCCACGCCCCGATTCCCGGCAGGCGGTCCGCGGCGAGGAGCACCAGGACCGCGAGCAGGGCGAAGCCCAGCAGATAGACGTTGTAGGCGGTGCGGTTCAGGCCCATGTGTCACGCAGCAGGAAGGCCGGCGGCGGCGGCCGCCGCGCACACTCAAACCGGCAGCTCGATGCGAAAGGTCGTCCCCCGGCCCGCCCCGGTCTCAAATCCGATCGTCCCCCCGTGCGCCTCGACGATGCGCCGGGCAATGGCCAGCCCCATGCCGGTCCCGCGCGGCTTCGTGCTGAAGAAGGGCTCGTAGAGACGCGTCTGGTGGGCCGGGTCGATCCCGGACCCGTTGTCGGCCACCTCGAACAGGAGCCGGTCGCCGCCCGCCGCCCTGGAGGAGATCTCCGTGCGGACAGACCGGGGGCGGTCGCCGCCCGACTCCGGAACGGCCTCGCGGCGGCGCACCCGGAACGTCACCCGGGGCGGCCCGACGGCGCGCTCGACGAGCGCCTCGAGCGCGTTCAGCCCGAGATTGAGCAGCACCTGCTTGATCTGGTCGGGGTCGAACCGGGCGGACGCCACCCCCTCCCCGTCGGTCTCGATGGCGACGTGCGCGGCATCGGGACGGGAGCGGAGGAGCGCGGCCACCTCCCGGACCAGGTCGCCGGGCTGCACGTCGCGCATCACGAGGGGCTTGTTCCGGGCGAAGCGGAGGAAGTTGTCGATGATGCCCTCGAGCCGGTCGGACTCGCGGACGATGACGGAGAGGAGCCGCCCGTCGCCGGGGCGGTCGCTATCGTCGCGGAGGGCCTGGGCGGCGCCCCGGATGGAGGCGAGGGGGTTGCGGATCTCGTGGGCCATGCCGGCCCCCATCTCCGCCAGGGCGCGGAACCGCTCCGCGCGCCGGCCCATCTCCTCCGCGGTCTCCCGCAGGGTGGTGTCGTGGAGGATCGCCACCACGCCGCGGAGCTGCGCGCCGGCGTCCTCCAGCATCGACGTGGTGATGTCGAGGGCGACCGGGGCCCCGTCGGGGCGCTCGACCCGGACGTCGGCCTGGACGGCCTCGCCGGTGCGAAGGGACTCCCGGACCAGCCGCACGAGCGGCTCGACGCCGAGGACCTCGAAGGAAAGCCCCTCGTACCGCTCCCCCTCCGCCAGCCCGAGCAGCTGGCGGGCCGGCCGGTTGACGAAGGCGACCCGTCCGTCGCGGTCCACCGTCACGACGCCGTCCCCCATCGTCTGGAGGATCTCGTCGTTGAGGATCCGCACGCGGCGGACCTCGGCGGCCAGGCGCCCCGCCAGGAGGGCGACGACGTGGAGACTGAAGCCGAAAAAGGCGAGGTGCACGACCAGCGCGTCGAGATCGGCGAGGACCCGCGGGAGGGCCGCCTCCGCCTGGCCCCCGACGCGGGCCTCCAGGTAGTGGGCGATAAAGACGACGGAGAGCATCACCGTGGCGGCGGACGAGACGAGCAGGCTCGCCCGGCCGGACAGGATGATCGCCGCGGCGATGACCGTGGCGAAATAGAGGTAGGCGAAGACGCCGTCGACGCCGGTGTAGTAGACGAGCAGCGACTCGAGGGCGACGTCGACGACGATCTGGATCCAGGCGAGCAGGAGCAGGTTGCGGAAGGCGCGGCGGACGATCAGGTAGACGAGGTTGATGATGCAGGCGGCCAGGAGGGTGTGGTAGGCGGCGGAGGCGGCCGGGGGGATCCGCAGCGACCCGCGAAGGAGATGGACGCCCAGGATGGCGGCCATGCCGCAGATCGCGACCCCGAGGCGCCCCACGAGCAGCCACCGCAGGCGCCGGTCGAGACCGATCGGGCCCAGCATGGTCGCCATGACTATTTCTTCTGCATCATCTCCTGGAGCTTGATGATCGGCAGGAAGATCGCCAGGACGATGCCGCCCACGAGCACGCCCATGACCCCGATCATGAGGGGCTCGATCAGGGAGGTCAGCGACTCCACCGTCGTCTTCACCTCGCTGTCGTAGAAGTCGGAGATCTTCTCCAGCAGCTGCTCCAGCGCCCCCGATTTCTCCCCGATCGCGATCATCCGCGTGACCATCGCCGGGAAGACGTTGGTCGAGGCCAGCGGGTCGCCGAGCGGCTCGCCCTTCCGGACGTGGTCCCGCGCCACCAGGATCGCGTCCTCCACGATCCGGTTCCCGGCGGTGGAGGCGACGATCTCGAGGGCCCCGAGCATGGGGACGCCGCTCTGCAGCAGCGTCGCGAACGTCCGCGTGAAGCGGGAGACCGCGACCTTGTGGAACAGCGGCCCGAAGACGGGCAGGTGGAGAAAGAGCCAGTCGGTGTGCCGCTCGCCGGTCCGCGTCTTGCGGTAGCTGACGAACGCGACCGGGAGGAGCAGCATGGGCCCGACCCAAGCGTACCACTGCTGCGTCATGAACTCGCTCGTGGCGAGCAGGAACTTGGTCGGCCCCGGCAGCTTGTCCACGCTCCCCAGGTTCAGGAAGATCTCCTTGAACTTGGGCACGATCCCGATCATCAGCCCGATCGTGATCGAAAGGATGAGGCAGAGGGAGATGACGGGATAGGTCATGGCGGACTTGATCTCCCGCTTCAGGGCCTCCGACGCCTCCATGTAGTCGGCGAGGCGCTTGAGGATCGTGTCGAGCTGGCCGCCCGCCTCCCCGGCCTTGATCATGTTGACGTAGATGCGGCTGAAGACCTTCGGGTGCTCCGAGAGGGCCTCGGAGAAGTCCGACCCGCCGCGGACGCGCTCGGAGATCTTCTGCAGCACCATCTTGAAGCCGGGGTCGTCCGCCTGCTCCTGCAGGATCTCCAGCGACTCCAGCAGCGGGATGCCGGCCGAGATCATCGTCGAGAGCTGGCGGGTCATGACCGCCAGGTCCTTCCCCTTGACGTGGGCCTTCGGCGCGCCGAAGAGCCCCTTCTTGAAGAGGGACCGCTCCTCCAGGCTGACGACGGCGATGTTCTTCTTGCGCAGCTCCGCCATCGCGGTCTGGCGGTTCGCCGCGCTGATCGATCCCTTCGTCTGCTTCCCGTCGGTTTCCCGGGCGACGTAGGCGAAGCTGGGCATGGTCCCTCTCCACTCGATTGCCGGCGACGCCCCTGCGGGCCGCCGTTCCCCCGCGTCAGTCGGCCACCAGGATCTTCAGGGCTTCGTCCAGCGTGGTGACCCCCTCGTTGACCAGCCGAATCACGTCGTCCCGAAGCGTGACCATTCCCTCCCGGCGGGCGACCTGGGCGACCTGGATCTCCGTGCCGCCCTCGGTGATCGTCCGGCGGATCTCCTTGCTCTTGATCGCCATGACCTCGTACACGGGGGCGCGCCCCTTGTAGCCGAAGTTGTTGCACTTCTCGCAGCCGCGGCCCTTGAACGAGTGCTCCAGCGCCGCCGCCACCGACTTGTCCACGTCCTGCATCTCCGCCTGGTCCATCGCGATCTCTTCCTTGCAGCCCGGGCAGACCCGGCGGACGAGGCGCTGCGCCACGACGACCTTGACCGCGGAGGCGACCAGGTACGGCTCGATCCCCATGTCGACCAGCCGGACGACGGTCGAGGGGCAGTCGTTCGTGTGCAGCGTCGAGAGCACCAGGTGCCCCGTGAGCGCCGCCTTCGTGGCGATCTGCGCCGTCTCGAAGTCCCGGATCTCGCCGACCAGGATGATGTCGGGGTCCTGGCGCAGGAAGGCGCGCAGCGCGACGTCGAAGGTGAACCCGATGCCGCCCCGCACGTTCACCTGCGTGATCCCGGCCAGGTTGTACTCGACCGGGTCCTCGGCGGTGACGATGTTGACGTCCGGCTCGTTCAGCTCGGTCAGGACCGTGTAGAGCGTCGTCGTCTTCCCGCTCCCGGTCGGCCCCGTCACGAGGATCATCCCGTACGGGTTGCGGAGGGCGTCGCGCATCAGCTCGAGGTTCCGGCCGGCGAAGCCGAGCGTCTCGATGTTGCTGCTCAGCTGCCCCTGCCCGAGGAGCCGGATCACCACCTTCTCGCCGTGGACGCTCGGCAGCGAGTTGACCCGGAACTCGATCGACTGCGTATCCGAGAGGCGCAGCTTGATCCGGCCGTCCTGCGGGATCCGCCGCTCCGCGATGTCCATGTTGGACATGATCTTGATGCGCGAGATCAGGGCCGGCTGGGCATGCTTCGGGATGTCCGCCACCGGGTTGAGCGAGCCGTCGATGCGCAGGCGGACGCGGACGATCTTCTCCTGCGGCTCGATGTGGACGTCGCTGGCCCGCATCTGGATCGCCTTGACCAGCAGGCTGTTGACGAGACGGACCACGGGGGCCTCGGCGGTGTTCCCCAGGTCCAGGATCTCCCCCTCGTCGTCCTGGTCCTTCTTCGGGTCCTCTTCCACTACCTGCTCGACCGACTCCTGGACCATCGCGTCCAGGGCCTTCACGTCCGGGAGCTCGGCGGGCGGCTTCTTCTCGTCCTTCTTGGCGCCGGCCGGGGCGGCCTCCTTCCCCTTCGCCGGAGCCGCCGCGACCTCCTTCCCCTTCGCGGGGGCGGCCCCGTTGCCGTAGAGCTTGCCCCACGCCTTCTCGATCGCGTTCGCCCCGCTCACGAACGTCTTGATCGTCATCCCCGTCTTGAACGACAGGGCATCCAGCGCCGTGTCGTCCTGCGGGTTCACCATCGCCACGTGCAGGACCTTGCCATTCTCCTTCACCGGGATGCACCGGTGCTTCTTCGCCAGGTCCAGGGGGACCCGCAGGGCCAGGTTCGAATTGAACTCGACGGTGCCGAGGTTGATGCTGGGGGAGCCGGTCTGGCGGGAGAGCACGTCGACCAGCTGGTCCTCGGAGAGCAGCTTCTTCTGGACGATGACGTCGCCCAGGAACTTGCCGGTGGACTTCTGGTCGCGCAGGGCCTCGGCGAGCTGCTCCTTCGTGAGCAGCCCCTCGCTGACGAGCATGTCCCCGAGCTTGGCCATGGCGCACCCTGCCCTATTCGACGTTCAACCGCGACCGCCCCATCATCTTCGCCTTCTTCTCGGCCTCGGCCTTCCGCGCCAGCTCGGCCGGCTTGAGCTTCTTCGTGAAGTATTTCGCCCGGATCTGGCGCCGCCGGACGGCCAGGTACCCCTTCCGGTCCCCGATGTCGCGCAACGCGCGCTCCGCGTACGGGCGGATGAAGGGATTGGCCAGGGCCCGGATCAGCATCGGGACGGCGGCGAGGACCTTCTGCTCCCCGAGGGCCTCCGCGGCCATCTGCCGGACGCTCAGGTCCCCGAACTCGATGGACTCGATCAGCCGCTCCGCGACGCGCGGCTCCGCCGCGAATCGCTTGAGGCCCAGGATCGACGCGAACTGCAGCTCCACGTCCTCGTCGCGCAGAGCCTCCAGCAGGGGATCGATCGAGCGCGGATCCCCGAGGTGTCCGAGGTTCTCGGCGGCGAACCGCCGCACGGAGATCCAGCGATTCTTGAGCGAACCAACCAAAAAATCAAGCTCTTTTAACTGCGGGAACTGGGCCAGGAGCTCGCGGGCCTGGTCCGCCGGCCGTCCCCCGCACTCGTCGACGACCCGGATGAGGGGCACGATCGCCCGCCGGTCCTTCGCCGCCCCCAGCGCCATCGCGCACGTCTTCAGGATCGACTTGTCGAACGTGTCCGTCAGGCCCGCCAGGGCGTTGACGCGCGCCCGGACGGGATACCGCAGGATCCCCTCGACGGCGACCCGGCGGAGCCGGAGGGAGGCGGACTTCGCCGCCGCCACGAGCGAGGCGAGCGCGTCCGTCGCCACCTGCCCGCCGATCCCGGAGAGGCTCGCGGCGATCGCGCAAAGCCCGTCGACGTCCTCGCTCGTGAGCTGCTCCCGCCCGGCGATCGTGGTCATGATCCGGATGTAGGACGGCGCCAGCTCCGGGTCCTGCACGTTGTGCTTGGCCAGCGCCAGGAAGGCGCGCCAGCGGACGTCCTCGTCCGGGTCGCCCGTCACCAGCTTCAGCATCGCCGTCGTCTCGTCCCCCGGCCACTGGGCGAGCAGGTCGACGGCAGTGCGGCGGACGCCGGCGTCGGCGTCGACGAGAGCCGCGGCGGCGTGCCCCAGGGCCGACACGCCGGTCAGGGTGGCGAGCCGGCGGAGCGCCTCCGCCCGGATCCCGGGCGCCTCGTCCTGGAGCGCCTGCTCCAGGTCCCCCTGCGCCGCCTCGCCCGCCCGCCCCACCAAGGCCCCCAAGGCCCGGAGCCGGACGCTCTCCTCGGGGTGACGGAGCAGGGGGCGGAAGTATTCGACGGGGGCCGCCTGGGCCGCTTCCAGCTCCGAGAGGGCCGCCTCCCCGACCTCCCCGCTCTCCGCGGCGAAGGCCTCCGCCAGGGTCAGGAACGCCAGGGGGTTGGCGATCGCCCCGAGCCGGCGGATCGCCGCGCACTTCACGGACGACGGCCCCTTCCGGAGGAAGAGAAGGACGTCCTTGATGTCCATCGGGGTAAAGAGGGGCTCCAGGCGCTCGGGGGCGATGCCGGCGGCGAAATCCGGCCGCTCGTTGATCATCCCGCGCACCAGGCGCAGGGCGTACTGCCGGATCGCGCCGCTCCCGTCCCGGCAGGCCGGGAGCAGCAACCCGAAGACCTCCGGTTCGATCCGCTTGCGCAGCGCGTCGACCACGCGGTTGCGCCAGATGGGATCGGAGGCGCCCAGGCCGCGCGCGATCAGCCGGCAGGCGTTCACGCCGGTCTGGAGGGCCAGGCGGTCGAGGACCATCTCGGAGAGCCCGGCCGACGGCGCCGCCAGGAGCCCGCCCAGGACGTTCAAGGCGTCGCCGTTGCCGATCGACAGCATCGCCTCGGCGGCGAGGCGTCGGACCGGAAGCGGCTCGCCCTCCGCCAGGAACGGCAGGAGGCCCTCGACGTCCTTCTGGGCCCTGCAGTCGGCGATCCGGGCGGGCTTGTCGACCGACTCGGGGGCAGCCATGGCCGGGGGGTCACACTTTCTGAAGTGTCCGCCGCAGGTCGTCGGGGTCGCCGCTGTGCTCGAGCGCCGTGTTCGCCGCGATGACGCCCGTCTTGCACAGGTCGGCCAGGGACTGGTTCATCGTCTTCATGCCCATCTTGCCCGAGGTCTGGATCACCGAGTAGATCTGGTGCGCCTTGTCCTCGCGGATGAGGGCGCGAACGGCCGCATTGGCCATCATGACCTCGGAGACCAGGGCCCGCCCCCGCCCGGAGGCGCGGGGCAGCAGCTGCTGGCAGAAGACCCCCTCCAGGACGAAGGAGAGCTGGGTCCGGATCTGCTGCTGCTGGTGGGCGGGGAAGACGTCGACGATGCGGTTCATGGTCTGCACGCAGTCGCTCGTATGGAGCGTCCCGAAGGTGAGGTGCCCCGTCTCGGCGATCGTCAGCGCCGCCTCGATCGTCTCCATGTCGCGCATCTCGCCGACCAGGACCGAGTCGGGATCCTGCCGCAGCACGCTGCGGAGGGCCTCCTTGAACCCCTTCGTGTCGGAGCCGATCTCGCGCTGGTTGATCAGGCAGGACTTGTTCGCGTGGGCGAACTCGATCGGGTCCTCGATCGTGATGATGTGGCCGTGGTCGTGCTGGTTGATGTAGTCGATCATGGCGGCCAGCGTGGTCGACTTGCCGCTCCCCGTCGCCCCGGTGACGAGGATCAGGCCCTTCGGCTTGGCACAGAGGTCCTCGCAGACCTTGCGCGGCAGGCCGAGATCCTCGAAGGTCTTGATCTTGGTGGGGATGATCCGCATCACGGCCCCCACCGCGCCGCGCTGGAGGAAGACGTTGACGCGGAAGCGGCCGAGCCCCTCGATGCCGAACGAGAGGTCCAGTTCCCAGTTCCGCTCGAACCGCGCCACCTGGTCCTCGTCCAGGATCCCGTACATGAGCTTGCGCGTCTCGTCGGAGGTGAAGACGTCGCGGTCCATCGGGCTGAGCTTGCCGTCCACGCGCAGCCGCGGCGGGGATCCGGCGGCGATGTGAAGGTCCGAGGCGCCCTTGTTGACCATCTCTTGCAGGAGCTCTTCGAGACTGACCACGGTGGAGACCCTCCCGGATTCCTCGGGCAGCGGCATTTAACCACGCCCCGCGCAGTGCCGCAAAGAAAATGGGCGGGGGTTTGGACGGAATCGAAGACGCGGGACGGGTGGGCGGGCGGAAGCCGGGTCCCGGCCCCATTCGCGACGGGCCCTCCGGAGACGTCCGGACCGTTTCCGGCGCTACGCCTCGGTCTCCGCCTTCGCCTTGTTGCGCGCCATGATCTGTTCCGTGATCCGCTGCGGGACGAGGTCGTAGTGGGACGGCTCGAGCGTGTAGCCGCCCTCCCCGCCCGTCATGGAGCGGAGCTCCGTCGAGTAGGTCTGGATCTCGGCCTGGGGGACCTGGGCCTTGATCACCTGGGTGTCGCCGAACGACTCGCTGCCGTTGACCCGGCCTCGGCGGGAGGTCAGGTTGCCCATGATGTCGCCCATGCACCGCGTCGGCGCGGAGATCTCGAGGTTCACGATCGGCTCGAGCAGCGCGGGGCCGGCCGCGAGGAAGGCCTGCTTGAAGGCCTGCGCGCCGGCCAGCTTGAAGGAGATCTCGTCCGAGTCGACCACGTGGAAGCTGCCGTCGTAGACCTCGACCTGCACGTCGATCACGGGGCAGCCGGCGATGACCCCCTTCTCCAGCACGTCCCGGACCCCCTTCTCGATGGCGGGGATGAACTGGTTGGGGATGCGGCCGCCCACGACGGAGTCGACGTACTTGAACCCCTCGCCGCGCGCCGTCGGCTCGACGCGGAGGTAGACCTCGCCGAACTGGCCCCGGCCGCCCGTCTGCTTCTTGTGCTTGTGGTGGCCCTCCGCCTTCCGCGTGATCGTCTCCTGGTAGGGGATCTTGGGCTGCCGCGTGGTCACCTCGACCTCGAACCGCCGCTTCAGACGCGTCAGGGTGACGTCGAGGTGCAGCGTGCTCATGCCCGACATGATCAGTTCCGCCGTCTGCCGGTCGCGCGAGACCTTGAAGGTCGGATCGGAGTCCTGCATCCGCTGGAGCGCCACGCTCAGGCGCGCCTCGTCGTTCCGGGTTTTCGGCTCGACAGCCAGCGAGACCATCGGCTTGGGAAAGCCCAGCTCCGGGTACCGGATCGGCGCCCCGGGGTCGCAGACCGTGTCCGAGATGGCCAGGTCCTCGACCTTGGAGACGACCGCGAGGTCGCCCGCCCCGACCGCGTCGCAGGGGCGCAGGTCCTTCCCGAAGGGGAGGAAGAGGCCACCGACCTTGGCCGCCTTTTTCGTCCGGGCGTTGTACAGCGGCACGTCCGGGGTGAAGGTCCCGGAGACGACCCGCAGGTAGGCCAGCTTCCCCACGAAGGGGTCGGAGACGCACTTGAAGGCATACGCGCTGAACGGCCCCGCCGGCTCCCGCACCGCCTCCTGGTCGCCCGCGTCCTTCCCCTTCGGGGCGGGGCGCACGAGGGGGGACGGGGCGTAGCGGGAGAGGAAGGCGAGCAGCTCGGAGACGCCAACCCCCGCCCGCGAGGCGGTGACGAGGATCGGCACGAGCCGGCCGCGGGCGATCGCCGTCCGCATCGCCGGCTCCAGCTCCTCCGGCCCGATCGTCCCGCCCTCGAGATACCGTTCCATCAGCTTGTCGTCCACCTCCACGATCGCGTCCAGCAATCGGTCGCGCGACGGCTTGGCGAGGTCGGCCAGCGGCCCCGTCAGCGCCTCCGGTGTCTCCAGCACGTTCACCACCGCCTGGATCTTCGGGCCGGGCGCCGTCGGCAGCACGACCGGGACGCACTCCTTCCCGAACGACTCCTGGATGGCGTTCAGCAGCGCGGGAAAGTCGACGTTCTCCTGGTCCGCCTTCGTGACGACGAGGAACCGGGGCAGCCCCTGCTCGACCGCCATCTGCCACAGCTTCCGGGTGTTGACCATCACGCCGGACAGGGCGTTCACGGCAATCACCGCCGCGTCGGCGGCATACATCGCCGAGGCGGCCTCCCCCACGAAGTCCGAGTAGCCGGGGGCGTCGAGCAGGTTCAGGTGCTTCCCGTCGACCGTCGCGAACGCGAGGGACAGCTCGACCGAGTTCTTGCGCGCCTTCTCCTCCGGCGAATGGTCGGAAACCGTGGTCCCGTCCTCGATGCTGCCCTGGCGCGAGATGGCCTTGGCCGCGAAGAGGAGGGCTTCGACGAGGGCCGTCTTGCCGGAGTCGCCGTGACCGAGGAAGGCGATGTTGCGGATCTGGGCGGTCTCGCGCTTTGCCATGGAAAGGCCTCACTCTCCGAGCCGGGACCACAGGGGGACAAAAACACGGGGACCGTCCGGGGGACCGAGCACTCCGGGTGCGGGCGGGGGCGTCAGTCGGCGAGGAGGACGAGCTCCACGCGGCGGTTCTGCCGTTTCCCGTCGGCGGTCTTGTTGCTGGCGATCGGCTTGTCGGCGCCGTGCCCGGTGACCTCGATGCGTCCCCGGTCCAGCCCGCCGGCGACCAAGCCGTCGCGCACCGCCTTGGCGCGGGCGTCCGACAGCTCCTGGTTGCTCTTGAACCGGTGCCTCAGCTTCACGATCGGGTCGGCGTCCGTGTGCCCGTCGACCCGGATCCGCCCCGACGGGAACTGCTTCTTCAGGTGCGCGGCCAGTTCCCGGACCAACGCCTGGTCCGACGCGTCCAGCGTCGCCTGGCCCGACCCGAAGAGGCTGGAGCCGGGAATCCGGAGCGCGGTATGCCCGTCCACCGTCACCGCCTGGACCCCCTTCGACCGGAGGGCGGCCGGAAGGTCGGTCACGCGGCCGGCCGGTGTCGCGCCGCGCGCAGCCGGAGCCGGGGAGGCCTTCGTCGGCGCCTCCGCCCGCTCGTAGCGCGGCTGCTGCGACACCAACGCCGTGCTTTTCGCGCGCTCCTGCGCCAATTGCTGCTCCAACCGGTGATTCTCCTCCGTCAACTGGAGGATCTGCCGATCCTTCGCGTCTTGTTGGATCTGCGATTTTTCGCCTGATCCCTGGCAGCCGGTCGTCGCCAGCGCGCCGATCAGCGACGCTCCGCACGCCCACCGCGCAAGCTGTCGTTTCATGGAAGACTCCTCGACCCGGATGATCCCAGAGAAACGCGTCCGGCCCCGCTCTTGACGAAAGTCCTAACTAACCACCTTGTCGGGTCGCTGTCAAGGAATGTCGCATGCCATTCCACTATTATCTCATTTGCCGTCAACCGCTAGAAGGGCCACGCCCGCCCCCCCGTCAGGGGCGAAAAGTAGTTCCCCACGACACCCAGCACGGCGTCCCCCGCCAGGATCAGCACCCCGGCGGCCATCGCCAGGAACGGCCCGAAGGCGACATACCGGTCCCGCGTCAGCACGAACTGGACCAGCCCCCAGACCGACCCGAAGCAGCACCCGAGGAAGAAGAGCAGCGTGACGGCATGGGGCCCGAGAAAGGCCCCCAGCATGGCCATGAGCTTCACGTCCCCGAGACCCATGGCCTCCTTGCGAAAGAGGATCTCCCCGAAGACCTGGACGGCCTTCAGCAGGGCCCAGCCCCAGAGGGCCCCGAGAACGGCCGTGGCGAGCGCGTCCAGGCGCGGCGAGCCGGGGCCCCCGAGGGCGGCAAGGCTCAGGGGAAGCCGCTGGAGGTCCGGCACCGCGACGCTGGCCAGCAGCCCCGCGACCACCCCCGGCTTCGTGATCTCGTCCGGGATGATGCGGAACTCGAAGTCGACGGCGGCCGCGATGACGAGGGCGGCGAGGAGGGCACAGTCCACGGCAACCCGGGCCAGCGACGGCGCCTGCCCGGCGAGGCCGGACCGGTCGAGCTCCGCCTGCATCGCCAGCGCGAACAGCACCGCGGTCAGGATCTCGATGGCGGGGTACCGCCAGCCGATTGGAGCCCGGCAGCGCCGGCACCGTCCGCCGAGCAGCAGGAAGCTCGCCACCGGGATGTTGTCGTACCAGGCGATGGGGGACCGGCAGGCGGGACAGGTGGAACGGGGCCCGCGGATCGACAGGCAGCGACGGGGAAGGCGGTAGACGCAGACGTTGCCGAAGCTGCCGAAGATCGCGCCGAAGGCCGCGGCCGAAGCGATCCAGAACGCGGGGGGGATCTCGGTCATGCGTCAGCCGCCATCCGTCGTCCGCCGCGCGCCGACCGGCCCGGGCCACCCGCCCGCCGGAGGGGGACACCTCCGGGGCATCGATCGACGGCGCGTCGGGACGAGAGACGGCGGCCGCCCTAGGTTTTCAGGGACAGCCCCATCTGGCCGAGCCGCTTCTTCAGCTCCTTCAGCGAGGTCTGGCCGAAGTTCTCGCAGGAAAGGAAGTCCTGCTCCGTCTTTGCCACCACCTCGCCGAGCGTCTGGACCTTCAGCTTCTCGAAGGATTTCCGGATCCGCTCGGACCACTCGAAGTCGGTGATCGGCTTGCCGAGGATGCCCTCCTTCTCGGCCTGGTCCTGCAGGCGGACGAGGTCGCGGGCGAGCACCGGGGCCCCCCGCGTGGTCGAGAGCGACAGGCCGCGGGCTGCCAGCAGCTCCTTGATCTCCTTGAGGGTCGCCTGCCCGAAGTTCGGCGTCTCCAGCAGCTCGTCCTCCGTCTTCGCGATCAGCTGGCCGAGACTCCGCAGGCCGAGCCGGCTGAGACAGTTCTGGGCGCGCATGGAGAGCTGGAACTCCGCCAGCGGCGTGCCGAGCACCTGGTCGAGCTTCTGCTCCTTCCGGGCCAGGTCCTCGTCGTAGTACATCGTCAGCGAGGCCTTCGCGTCGCTCAGATAGAGCCGGGCCCGCAGGTGGTTCGGGTCCGCGTCGAGCACCATCTGGTAGCAGGCGACCGCCTTCTGGAACTCCCCGCGGTCCTCGAAGATCAGGCCGAGGTTCATGATCGTGTTCACGTGCACGGGGCGCTGCTTGCGGAGCGACTCGTAGATCTCCTGGGCGCGGGCGTCGTCGCCGTGCAGGTCGTGGAGGAAGGCGATGCGGAAGAGCGCCTTCGCATGGGCGGGGTCGAGCTCCAGGACCTTCTCGTAATGATCGAGCGCCTCGGCGTTCTCGCCTGCGAAGTCGAAGGACAGCCCCCGCAGGTAGTGCGTCTCCGGCGCGTCGTCGGCCTTTTTCGGGAGCTTGCCGATGAGGGCGCGGCCCTCCTCCGGCTTGCCGGTCTTGATCAACAGCTCGGCCTGGAGATAGAGGGCCTGGGGCGAGTCCCCGCTCTCGCGGGCCTTGGCGAGGTGCTCGAGCGCCCGCTCGAAAGCCCCGAGGTCCGTCGCCGCGCACGCGGCGATCATCGCGCTCTCGCGGCTGCCGCGCACCGACTCCAGCTTCGCCAGGGCCTCCCGGTTCCGGCCCAGCAGCCAGAGCGCCACCCCTTTGCGGGTCTCCGCCTTGTTCTCGCTGGACAGCCGGCGGGTGACGGGACCGAAGGACGCGAGGAGATGCGCCAGGGCGTCGTGCAGGATGATCGAGCAGTGCACGTCCCGCCGGAGCGACAGCCACTGCTCGTCCGACACGTCCTCCGTCCCCAGGAGCTCGGCGGGATCGATCGCGGGTGCGGTTTTTTCGTCAACGACGGTCATGACGGTCTTCTCCTAGGCCGGATCGGCCGGGACCGGGATGGGCGTGAAAACGTGCAATTTTACCGATCGGACGCGAGGAGTCAACGGTTTTTAACCCTGCGGTCCCCCCCCCATTTCGCCGATATGTATAGAGCCGGCACGCCGGGGCGATCCCGTCGCCGGGGAGGATGCCATGCCCGGACCCTTGACCGTTCCGCTGGCGGCGGCCGTCGCAACGGAGCCCGCCGCCGCGCCCTGGGCGGAAATCCTCGCTCAGTATGTCGGCCGCCTCAACCTGGCCAGCCCCATGTCGCTGGCCGGCGAGCATTTCCCCCAGATCGTCGCCCTCACCTGCCTGGTCACCGGGGGCTTCCTCGTCCTCTTCGGCTGGCGCCATCACCGGTACGTCCTGGCGATGGTCGGCATGCTCGCGGGGGGGTGGATCGGGCTGGCCATCAAGGGGCGGATCGTCCCGACCGGCGTCCTCCCCGCCCTCCCCTACCTCGCGCTCTGCGGCGCCACGGGGGCCTTTCTCGCCATCTTCCTCCGGCGGTTCGTCGGAATCCTCCTCGGCGGATTCACCGCCGCCTGCGTCGCCGCCGTCTTCTTCCCGGCCCACCTCCGACCCGGAAACGAGACGATCCTCGGCCTCAGCATGGCCTTCCTCTTCGGGGGAGGCCTCGGCGCCCTCTTCCCCCGCTGCTTCTTCATCCTCGTCACGTCGCTGACGGGGGCGAGCTTCTGCACCTACGCCCTGTCGGTCCTGCTCACCCTCGCCGGGGCCATGCCGGCCGCGGCGGGAACGGCCAACGTGCTCCTGCACCTCGGCCTCTTCCTGCCGCTCTTCGGGGGGGGGATCGTCGTCCAGTACCTCTCCGCGCCGGCGGACGGGGGCGTGGAGCTCGCCCCGACGCGGCGGCCGCAGCCGCGGATCGCGGCCCGGACGGGGGACCGGATCGAGGAGCTGGCGGGTTCGGCGCGCTGAGCGATTCCGGATTTCGGGCCCCGGACTCGGCGCTCTACTGGACCGGCAGCTCCGCGTCCTCGTATCCCGGCATCGCCGCCCGCAGCGCCTGGGACTCGCACTCGAGAAAGAGGAAGCGCCCCCCCCGCGTGCCGTACAGGTCGAACGTCAGGTCGCCGAGCTTCACCTCCAGGCGCTCCAGCACCTCGGCCTTCCCCTCCCGCTTCACGCGCGCGGTCCCCTTCCGCTCCATCCGCGCCTCCACCACGGCCCCGGCGGACGGGACCACGGCGGGAACGACCTGGACGCCGCCCTTGTCGAAGTTGTAGCGCCGGTACATCGCGCGATAGGGGTGGAAGACGTTGTTCTCGAGGAGGACAAACCCCTCGCCGGCGTCGAGGTCGAGCGCCCGCTCCGCCCCGGCCTCGCGGATCGTCCCCTTGGCCCGTGCCCCCTCGAACGTGAGCCGGACGGCGATCTCCCGGCCGGAGGCCTTCGCCTCGAACGTGTAGCTCGCCGGCACGAGCGACTCGACCACCTCCCGCTGGACCAGCGTGGAGTCGATGGCCACGGTCAGTCCGCCCGGCGTGGTGAGCTCCACGCGGACGGTGTCGCGGTACGTCCCCGGATCCGGCATCTCCCGGACGACCGTCTCCGTGCCGGCCTTCTTCCCCCCGAGCAGGAGGGTGAGGGTCGTCTTGTCTTCGGCCCGCGCGGCGGCAGGGACGGCGGCGAGCAGGAGCGCGGCGATCGCGGCGGTGCGCATGGGACGTTTCCAATTGGCGGTTGACATCGGCCGGGGTAGAATATAGTTATGTCGGCCCGGACCGGCAAGCCGTTTCGCCCGGCAGCGGCAATCTCCGTGGTGCGGCCGCATGCGGGTGAAACGACCGGGACGTCCCGACGTTCCCTGTTCCCGTGGTCCATGACGAGGAGCCGATCATGCTCAGCGCCGCTCGGCAGTTCAGCGTCTTCCTGGAAAACAAGCCCGGCCGTCTCTCCGCCGTCGCCAGCGCCCTGGCCAAGACCCGCATCAACATCGTCGCCCTCGACATCCCCCAGTCCAACGAGAACAGCCTCATCCGGCTCGTGGTGGACGACCCCAACAAGGCCCGCAACCTCCTGAAGCGCGAGAGCTTCCCCTACGCCGAGAACGAAGTCCTGCTCATCGACCTGGAGAACGAGCCGGGGGCCCTGGCGAACGCCACCACCCGCCTCGGCAAGGGCGGCGTGAACATCGACTACGCCTACGGCAGCACGGGCGAGATCTCCGGCCGCACCCGCGTCGTCATCCAGGTGAACGACGTCCTGAAGGCCCGCAAGATCCTCGGCGCCGCCGTGTCCTCCGGAAAGCCCCACCCCTTCCACGAGAAGCCCCGCTACGTGAACAACGAGGGAAGGAGAGGCCGGTTCTAGGCGTCGCGGCATGACCTGTTGAAAAAGGAACGGCGCGCAGGCCCCCCCTGCGCGCCGTTTTCGTTGACGCTCCACGCCGCGCGCAACGTGCGACGCGCTACCCCCCCCTCCTCCGCCCCCGCTTCCCCCTCAAGTCCAGCCGGATCGGCACCTCCCGGCAGCCGAGCGACGACCGGAACTGCCCCGCCAGGAAGCGTCGATAGTCCGCGGTGAAACAACGCGGGTCGTTCACGAAGAGCCGGAACCGCGGCGGATGCACGCCGGTCTGCGTGATGTAGTAGATCTTCGGGATCCGGGACCGGGTGATCCGCGGATGCGCCCACTCCGCCGCCGCCTTCGCCAGCCGGTTCAGCAGCCCCGTCGTGGCCTTCGTCCCCGACTGCCGGTGCAGGTCCTCCGCCGTCTCGACCAGCAGCCACGCCCGGAATCCCGACTTCGCCGACAGGATCGTGATCGGGGCGTACCCGAGCCCCGGCAGCTGCCTCCGGACGTAGGCGAGGAAGGCGTCCGGCCCTTTCGCCGGGTCCACCGCATCCCATTTGTTCAGCCCGATCACGCACGGCCTCCCCGACGCCTCGATCAGCCCCGCGATCTTCTGGTCCACCTCCGAGACCGGCTCCCGGACGTCGAGCAGGAAGACGACGGCGTCACACCGCTTCACCGCCGCCTCCGTCCGCATCCGGCTGAACAGCTCGATGGCGTCCTCCACCTTCCGCTTCTTGCGCAGCCCCGCCGTGTCGATCAGCACGCGCGCCTTCCCCCCCCGCTCGATCCGCACGTCCACCGCGTCCCGCGTCGTGCCGGGGATCTCGCTGACGATCACCCGCTCGGCGCGGGCCAGCGTGTTGACCAGGGTGGACTTGCCGACGTTCCGCTTCCCGACGATGGCGATCCGGAGGGCGGTGTCCGCCGGGGGCGCCTCCGAAACGGACGGCAGGCGCTCCACGATCGCGTCCAGCAGGTCCGAGAGCCCCACCCGCTGGAGCGCGGAGACGAGCAGCGGCGCCCCGAAACCGAGCCGGTAGAACTCCGATGCCGCCGCGTCGAACGCCGCCGTGTCCACCTTGTTGGCGACCAGGAGCACCGGGGCCGGCGTCGATCGGGCCGGACCCGCCGCGCCGGGCAACCGGGCGGCCGGCCCCTTCCGGAGCCGGGCAGCCACCTTCTCCTCCAGCGCCGTCACCCCGTCCCGCACGTCCACCACGAACAGGATCAGGTCCGCCGCCTCGATCCCCGCCTCGATCTGGCGCTGCACCGCCGCCCCGATCGGCGTTCCGTCCTCCATCCCGATCCCCCCCGTGTCCAGCAGCTCGAACGTCCGCCCCGCGTGGGCGATCGGGACGACGACGCTGTCCCGCGTCACCCCCGGCGTCGGTTCGACGATCGAGACCCGGCGCTTCGCCAGGGCGTTCGCGAGCGACGACTTCCCCACGTTGGGGCGGCCGACGATGGCGACGACGGGCAGGATGCGGTCCACGCAGCACGCGGAGAAGAGGGGCCACGGAGGTCACGAATGGCGCGAAGGCGACGCACGCGAAGCGGGGTGAGTATAGGCGAGGAGGGGGTTGAAGATCACGAAGAAACGGCTCCGCCGCCGGGCGGCGTCCCGGGACGGCCGCCCGGCCCCCTCACTTCGGCGTCGCGGGGCGGTCCGGCCGGCTGGAAGCCAGCCAGAAGACCTGCTGCCCCCCCATCCCGCGCGCGAGGAGGTAGTAGGACTCCATCACGACCGTCATCTCCTTCCCCTCGATCCGCGTGGGGATCGGGCGCTGGCCCTTGTCGATCTTCTCCACCGTCAGCCCCGTCCGGTAGTCCCCGTCCGGCTCCTGCCGGCCGATCGGGTCGCCGGCTTTGAGGTAATAGTCCCGGCTGCCGGTCCCCGCCACGGCGCGGACGCGGACCTGGGCCATGACGACGAACGCCCCCGCCGTGTCCTTGGTGAAGTTGTAGCTCCGGAACGAGACGCGGCCGTCCTCCGCCACCACCGCGGGCCGGGACGACGATCCGGACGACCGCCCCGGCGCCTCACAGCCGGCGAGGAGCAGGAAGACGAGCGCCAGCGCCGCGGAAGCGGCCGCCATCCGGTTCGGCTTCATGGCGACTTCACCTCCACCCGGAACACGTTCCCCTTCTTGCCCACCTTCAGGACGGCTTTGCGGCCGGCCGGCCACCGATAGTTCACGTCGGTGACCTTTTCTTCCGTGCCGCTGTCATCGAGGATCAAGACCGCTCCCTGGGCGATGAGCGCGCGGGCGGCAGAGGCCGAAGCGGCCATCCCCAGGTTTTTGATCAGGTGCGGAAGCGTGACGAACCCCTCCGGGGCTGCGACGGTCTTTTCCGGGATGACGTCCGGCAGTTCCTTACGTGAAATGACCTTCGCGAACCGCTCCGACGCCGCCTGCGCCGCCGCCGCGCCGTGGAATGTCGCCACGACCTCCCGCGCCAGCCGGTCCTTCGCCTCCCGCGGGTGCGTCTTCGCCGTGTCGGCCAGCGCCGCGATCTCCGCCAGCGGCACCGCCGTCAGCAGCGTGAGCCAGTCCTTCATCGCCGCGTCCGGGATCGACATCGTCTTGCCGAACTGCGCGTCGGCGTCCTCCGCCACCCCGATGTGGTTCCCGTAGCTCTTGCTCATCTTCCGCTCCCCGTCGAGCCCGACGAGGATCGGGAGCGTCATCGCCACCTGCGGCTCCTGCCCGTGCGACCGCTGCAGGTCCCGCCCCACCAGCAGGTTGAACGTCTGGTCCGTCCCCCCCAGCTCGACGTCCGCGCGGACCGCCACCGAGTCGTACCCCTGCATGATCGGATAGAGGAACTCGTGCAGCCCGATCGCCACGCCCTTCTTGTAGCGCTGCGAAAAGTCGTCCCGCTCGAGGAACCGGGCGACGGTCACCTGGGCGGCCAGGGCGAGGAGCTTCTCGAACGGGAGCGGGCCGAGCCAGTCGCCGTTGCGGACGAGCTCCAGCCGGTCGGGGGACATGTCGAGCACCCGCCCCGCCTGGTCCAGGTAGGTCTTCGCGTTCGCCTCGATCGCCTCCGGCGTCAGCGGCGGCCGCGTCTTCTCGCGGCCCGTCGGGTCCCCCACCCGCGCCGTGTAGTCCCCGATCAGGAGGACCGCGCGGTGGCCGAGGTCCTGGAACTGCCGCAGCTTCCGGAGCACCACCGTGTGGCCGAGGTGGATGTCCGGCGCCGTCGGGTCGACCCCGAGCTTGACGCGCAGGGGGGCCCCCGTCTTCGCCGCGCGCTCGAGCTTCGCCTTCAGCTCGGGCTCCGTGGTAACCGTCACCACGCCGCGCTTCAGGACGTCCAGCTGTTCGTGGGGTGTCATGGGGAATTCCGGGACTGAAACGAAGCCGCACAATACACCATCGGGAACCGGCTTTTCAATCGAGAAGCGCGCGGTCGCCGGCGACGGCGGGACAACCGCCTCCGGACGACGGCACGAGTCGCCCCTCGCCGCGCTTGACCCGCCCCCGCTTTCGCCTAGAATCTCCCCGGCATCACGACCTCGACGGCCGGCCCCGTTTAGGAGAACGCGCGTGGCCGCCCTGCGCCAGCCCGCCCTGCTGCTCCTGGCCACCCTCGCCGCCGGCTGCGGGCCGCTCCTCCGCGACGACCTCGAGGAGGACCCCACCCGGAACGGCTGGACCGTGGACCCCCCGAGACCGCCGAAGCCGGAGATGAAGCCGGAGGCGAAGGCGGAGCCTGCCCCGCCGAAGCCGGAAGCGAAGGCGG
>CAYUME010000012.1:7951-20816 GCA_964445475.1 uncultured Planctomycetia bacterium | reverse complement strand
TCGGCGGAGAAGCGGATGTCCTCGCCGCCGGGCTTCGCCTGGCTGAAATCGAAGAAGTCCCTGTTCAGCCGCACCAGCAGCGGGAAGTTCTCCTCCGAGGCCGCGGCCGGCAGGTCGGCGCCGTCGGGCGTGGTGAGGATGACGAGGGGGGCGGAGCGCGGCCAACCGGCGTACTGGGCGGAGGCCGGTCCGGGGAGCGCGGCGAGGAGGGCGAGGACGGCGAGCGCGAAACGCGTCATGCGGTGTCTCCTGGGGTCAGCGTCCCGCCGGCCCCGGAGCCAGCAGGTCGACCTGCGCCTTGATCGCGTGCCCGGGGCCGCCCGCGCCTTCCAGCGCGCCCGCGATGTCGCCGAGCGGCACCACGCGGCTGAGCAGGGGGAGCAGGTCCACGCGGCCGGACGCCACCAGGCCGGCCGCCTCCGCGAACGCGGCGCCGTAGCGGAACGACCCGACGACCTGGAGCTCGCGCGTCATGACCAGGTGGGCGGGGAGCGGGATCTCGTCCGTCCCGAGCGTGCCGACCTGCACCACCGTGCCGCCGGTCCGCACGAGGCGGAGCGCCTGGCGCAGCGCGGCGGGCGCGCCGGCGGCCTCGACGACGACGTGGAACCCGCCGTCCGAGAGGTCCTTCGCCCGGTCCGCCGCGTCGGGTGCCGTCGGGTCGATCGCCGCGTCCGCGCCGAGGCCGACCGCGGCACGTCGTCGCGCCTCGACGGGGTCGCCGACGACGACCGGGGAGGCCCCGCAGGCCTTTGCCGCCAGGAGCGTGGTCAGCCCGATGGCCCCCCCGCCGAGGACGAGCACCGAACGGCCCTCCACCGCCCCGGCCCGGCGGACCGCGTGGAGGCCCACGGCGAACGGCTCGATCATCGCGGCCGCGCCGTCGTCCACCGCGTCCGGCAGCGCGTGGCACTGGTCGGCCCGGACGGCGACGCAGGCCGCGAACGCGCCGTCCGTCGGCGGCGACGTGCTCGCGCTGCCGAGCATGACGGTCCGCGGGCAGAGGTTGGCGCGTCCCGCCCGGCAGGCCTCGCAGGCGCCGCACGCCCGGGCCGGATTGACCGCCACGCGGGTCCCGACGGCCGGCGCCGACACCCCGTCCCCGGCGGCCGCGACGTCGCCGACCAGCTCGTGGCCGGGGACGAAGGGGCGCGTCGGCACGAAGGGTCCGCAGCGGCCCTCCCGGTAATAGTGGATGTCCGAGCCGCAGATCCCGGCCCGGCGGACGCGCAGCAGGACCATGCCGGGCTCCGGTGCGGGGACGGGGCGCGGCTCCAGGCGCAGGTCGCGGGGCCCGTGAAGGACGGCTGCGGTCATGGTGTCGGGCATGCGGTCTTCCGTTCCAGGTGCGATCCCGGGATCAAACGCGTCGACCCCCTACCGCATCACGTAATAGAGCACGACCATGACGCCGAGCAGGATCGCCGCGGCGACGCGCGGGTCGCCGAGGCCGGCCAGGCGCCCCTGCCGGAGGAAGGCCAGCGGGTGCTCCCAGCAGACGTCGCGGATCGACTCCGGAGCCGGCGCCGGGGTAACCAGGCTCGTCAGGACGTAGACGACGACGCTGAAGGCGGCCAGCAGCGGCCCGACGAGCATGAACGGGATGCCCAGCCCCTGCACGGGGTCCGTGACCAGTCCCAGGAATCCGTCGCGCGGCTGGGCGAGCAGCATCCGGCCGATCCCGGGCATGTCCAGGACGAAGTAGACGGCGCCCAGCGCGCAGCTTGCGGCGAAGGTCGCCAGGGCGGCCGCGCGGGTGCCGCGGCGCCAGAAGACGCCCAGCACGAAGACCGTGGTGACGGCGGGGGCGAAGACCATGGGGATCTTGTTGATGGCCTCGAAGATCGAGCCGAACTGGTCGCCCTGGGTGGACCAGAGCATCGCCAGGACCATGACCACGCCCGTGCTGAACCGGCCGATCGCCACCTGCCGCGCGTCGGGGGTCTCCGGCCGCATCCGCTTGACGATGTCCACCGAGATCAGCGTGGCGGTGCTGTTGAGCGCGGAGGCGATGGTGCTCATGAGGGCCGCGAGCAGGCCGGCGGCGAGCAGCCCCTTCAGGCCCGCCGGCACCAGCCGGTTGATCATCTCGGGCAGCACGAGGTTGTAGTCCACGCCGCCGTCGGCCCCCTGCAGGCGGAGGTCGCCCCGCTTGAACATGACGTAGCCGACCACGCCGGGGAAGACCATCAGGAAGACCGGCAGGATCTTGAGGAAGCCGGCGAAGAGGGGCCCTTTCTGGGCGTCGGCCTGGTTCCGCGCCCCCAGGACGCGCTGGACGATGGTCTGGTCGGTGCACCAGTACCAGATGCCGAGGATCGGGTAGCCGAGCAGGACGGCGAGCCAGGAGTAGCCGTTGAGGTGGCCCTGCGCGTCGCGGATCGGATGCACCATGCTCAGCTGGTCCGGCTGGATCGCCGCCCGGAGGGACGCGGCGTCGCGGATGCCCGCCTCGGGCAGGTACGTCAGGCCCAGCACGGTCATCAGCACGGCGCCGCCCAGGAGGAGGAAGGTCTGGATGGTCTCCGTCACGACGACCCCCTTCAGGCCGCCGAGGACGGTGTAGGCCACCGTGACGACCGAGACGACCAGGATGGAGGTCGTCACGCCGATGCCGAGGAAGCTCTCGAAGAGCTTCGCGGCGGCGAAGAGGCTGATGCCGATGTGGATGAGGAGCGCGCCGGCGATGCCGATGAAGGCGAGGAAGGCCCGTGCGGACGCGCCGTAGCGCCGCTCGAGGACCTCCGGCAGCGTCGTGATCCGGCTGCGGAAGTAGAAGGGCGCGAAGACCAGCCCGAGGACGATCAGGCAGAAGGACGCCATCCACTCGAAGTTGCCGATCACCATCCCCTCGTGGGCGCCGGCCGCGGCCAGCCCCACCAGGTGGATCGTGGAGATGTTCGAGGCGAAGAGCGCCGCCCCGATGCTGAACCAGCCGAGCGTCTTGCCGGCGAGGAAGAACTGCTCGCTCGTCGCGTGGCGCCGGTAGCCGACCCCGATCCCGACGGCCGCGATGCCGAGCAGGTAGGCCACGATCACCGTGATGTCCAGGCCGCTCAGGGTCGCCGGTGCGCCGCCCATGTGTCGTCTCCCGACCGGGGGTCAGTTGTTCTCGGGCCGACCGTAGACCCAGCTCTCGTCCATCACCGGCCGGAGGATCGCCTCGACCTCCGCGACCAGCGTCGCGTCGTAGGGCTCGTCCAGCCACCGGGCCCACTTGCGGATGTTGTCGGGGCTCCCGGAGCCGACGACGCACGTCGTCAGGTCGGGATGGCGGACGGCGAACTGGATCGCGAGCCGGGCGATGTCCGTGCCGCGGGCGCGGCAGTGCTCCCCGGCGCGCCGGCAGGCCTCGCGCAGGCGCGGCGAGGCCTCGTGCCAGTCCGGGAGCGGGAGTTGCGTCAGCAGGCGCTGGGCGAAGGGGGCGGCATTGAGCACCCCGATCCCCCGCTCCTGCAGGGCCGGCAGCAGACCCAGCAGCCGGCGGTTCTGCAGCGTGTAGTGGCCGTAGCTCAGGATCACGTCCACCGCCGCCCGCTCCAGCACCGTGCGGAACATCTTCATCGGGTAGCCCGCCACGCCGACGAAACGGACCTTGCCCTGCCGCTGCGCCTTCCGCAGGGCGGGGAGCGTCTCGTCGACGACCTGCGCGATCTCCACGAACTCGATGTCGTGGCAGAAGACGAGGTCGAGGTGGTCGAGGCCCAGGCGGTGGAGGCTCACGTCGACGCTCTCCGCGACGCGCCGGGCGGAGAAGTCGAACCGGTCGACGTCGTAGCGGCCGAGCTTGGTGCTGATCGTGAAGGCGTCGCGGGGGACGTCGCGCAGGGCGATCCCCAGGAGGACCTCCGAGATGCCGCGGCCGTAGAAGGGGGAGGTGTCGATGTGGTTCATCCCGAGGTCGAGCGCCGTGCGGACGCAGCGCAGGGCGTCGTCCAGCCCCACCGGGCGGAAGGCGTGGCCCAGCGACGAGGCCCCGAAGGAGAGGACGGGGAGCGTCATCCCCGTGCGGCCCAGCTCGCGTCGTTCCATGGCGCGTCCTTCCGATGGGACCGGGTTCACGCGGCCTGATCGATGTTCCGCCTGTTCCATCAGGTGGGCGGCGAGAGCCCCACGGCCTGCTGTCCGCGCGGCGCGGGCCGTTTTCGGCGTATTCTACAGGGACCCGGGCTCCATCGGATCGCCTCCGCTGCGACAAAAGCATGTGAATTTACGACGGCAAGGGGCCGGTGGCGGAGAGGGCGCTCCGGCGCGGGGGCGCACGGGTCGGCCCGTCCCGGTGGCGAATCCCGGGGGCTTTCCTTCCCTACCGGGGAAGGCGCTTGAGCAGCTCCTTCGCCTCGCGCCCGTACAAGGTGTCCCCCGCCTGCTGGGCGAAGGCCTCCACCTCCTTGGCGAGCGCCTTGGAGGGATTCCGGATGGCCGCCTCGCGCAGCTGCTGGAAGACGGCACCGGCCCGGATCGCGGACTTCGCCGGGTCGACCCGGAAGGCGGCCTGCCAGGCGGCGTCCTTTTTGTCGAACGCCGGGATCCCCGCCAGCTTCCGCCGCACGGCGGACAGGCCCCGTTCCAGCCCGTACCAGTCCTCCTGGGCCTCGAGCTCCGCGAGGGGTGCCAGGTGGGCCTCCACCGACTCCTCGATCCGCTTCTTTGCCGCCGCCGCCCGGGCGTCCGAGGCCGCGATCGCCGGCTCGAGCGCGTTCAGCGCGGCGACGAGGTTGCCCTGGAGGGCCCACTGGTCCGAGGCGATCAGCGCGCGGCCGGGGGGCGAGGCGAATCCTTCCTCCCAGGCCTTGCGGCGCTCGTCGAAGGCCGGGATCCCTGCCAGCTTCGGCCGGGCCTTGGCGATCCCGTCCCGGAGCGACTGCCAGCGCCCCTCCGTCTCGAGCGTCTTCAGAGCGCCCAGGGCCTGGTCCGCCGCCGCCTGCGTGCGGGACTGGAGCGCGCGGGCCGCCGCCGCCGGCCCGGCCGGCACGGACTCCGCCAGGGCGGGGGCCAGGGCCTTCAGCGCCGGGCCGAAGGCGCCGTCGGTCAGCAGCCGGTGCGCCTCGATCAGCGCGCGGCCCGCGTCCGATTTCAGCGCCGTCTCCAGCGCCTGCGCCTTCGCGTCCACGACCGCGATCCCCCGGAAGCGCTCCTGCCGGTCGTTCAGGTCCTTCCGGAGGGCGTGCCACTCGCCCGACGCCTCCATCGACTCCCAGTTCGCCACGGTCTCCTTCGCCGCGGCCGCGATGCGGACCGCGACAGCCTGCGCGACCGTCGCGAGGCGGGCGTCCTCGGCGGACGCGAGCGCCGGCTGGAGCGCCGCCTGGGCCTTGGCGTAGTTCCCGTCGCAGGCGAGCTTGTCGGCGGCGTAGATCGCGCTGCCGGTCTTCCCCTGCATCGCCGCGTCCCAGGCGCGGGCGGTGTCGTCGAAGGCCGCGATGCCGGCGTACGACCGCCGGGTCTTCTCCAGCTGCTCCTTCAGCAGAAGCCAGCGGCCGGACTGCTCCAGGGCGGCCAGGGGCTCCAGGGCCCGGCGCGCCTGCCGGTCGAGGTGCTCCGCCATCGCCCCGGCCGCCGCCGCGTCGTCGGGCCCGGCCGCCTTCAGGGCGCGCGCGGCGTCCCCGTAGGCCTTGCCGACGACGGCCTTGTAGGCGGTCAGGAGCGTCCCGCGGAGGGCCTTCGGGTTGACACCCGGGATGCTGACCTGGGTGCCCTGGATCATGAGCTTGGGGTAGCTGAGTCCCAGGGCGAGCGCCATCGTGCCGGTCGGGTGGTAGCGGGAGGCCATGTAGTAGCCGTTGTCCGCGTAGTCGCGGCCGGGCAGGAGCACGAACGAGCCGTCGTGGCAGCGCATCAGGTTGAACCAGGCCTTGTGGTAGTCCAGCACCGTGCGGAGGGCCGTCTCGTCCTCCGAGGCCGCGGCCCCCAGCACGCCCCACAGGATGCCCAGGTTGGAGTCCGCGTGCCCGTCGGGAAGGCTCTTGTAGGCCCGCGTGACGAAGCCCTTGGCCTTCTCGACGTACGCCACGGAGTCCGGGAACTCCGGGCTCAGCGTGTGGGCGAGGATCGCGGCCCCGACGCGCCCGACGTAGTTGTCTCCGCCCGTCGACCGCTTGTAGGCCGCCGGATCCTGGATCCCGAACGCCAGGCAGAATTCCCCGCCGTACCCCACGGCGCCCGCCGCGTTGGTGCACCGGTGGTTGAACTCGAGCGACCGCCGGATCCGGTCCGGGCCGACCTCGACGCCGCACCGCGTGGCCAGCTGCCAGGCGATGACGGCCAGGAGGGTCGTGTACTGCATGGGGCCGTACCCGTTCTTGCCGATTCCCGCCACGTAGGGCGCGTGGCCGAAGCCCCCGTCGTACAGCTGCTGGAGGGCGTCCACCTTGGCGTAGTCCTCCTTCTCGAGGCTCTTGTCGCCGGTGGGGCCCCAGACGAGGATCCGCCCCGAGTACTGGGCCTTCTCGAGGTAGGTGGACACCGTCCGGATCATCGGAAGGACCGCCGGGTCCCGGGTCTGCAGGTGGTACTCGCAGAGCGTGATCAGCTGGTGGGAGAGGTTCCATGTCCAGGTGCCGGCGTCCGGGGACTCCCCGCTCCACTTCAGGGCCATCTTCTTGCCGAGCGCCTGGTGGGCCGCGTCGTCGCTGGCCAGGAGCGCCAGGGCCACGGAGGAGCGGGCGTGCGACTGCCAGACGTTCATCGACTCCGGGTGGTCGACGAAGTACTTCAGGGCGCGCGCGCGCAGCCGCTCCGACTTCCGGCAGTGCATCGGGAACGTGGGGCTGAAGGCGCCGAGGGGCTCGAGCTCGATCGTGACGTCGAGGGCCTTCCCCCCGCGGGTGACGTTGAGGACCAGCTTTCCGTCCTTCCCCTCCGCCTGCTCGATGGCGTTGCCGAAGTCCATGATGGGGCCCTCGTAGCCGTGAGGGCTGCCGCCGAACGTGTGCGCGGAGAAGGGCTTGCCGAAGGCGCCGGTGATCGCGTCGCCCAGCTCCAGGCGGCCGGAGGCGGGCGTTTCCTTGAAGAGGTAGCGGACGACAAACGTCTTCTCGGTCAGGACGGCGCGCGCGCCCGTGGGGCCCAGGTTGACCAGGAAGCCCGGGACCTCCTTGTCCGGCGCGTTGTTCTCCGTCGGCTTCGTCCAGGTCCCCTGGTTGTCCTTGTCCCGTATGGCCCGGGCGTCGGGCGGGAGGAGCCCGGCCGCGGCCAGCATGCCCAGGAGCGCCAAGCCCCGCCGCTTTCCGAGGGTCAACATGGTCCGGCTCCTATCTCCTTGGACCTCGTTCGTGCACGACGGCGTTTCGTCCGGGCCGAAGCCTTCGGCCTTGCCGGCCGCGCGTCGCACGCGGCCGATTCACGGGGAGTTCCGCTTCGGCACGAGCTCCTGCATGGCCTCCGCGAACGCGTGGCCGATCAGGGCGTAGACCCGGGCGCTGCCCTGGTAGTGGCAGATCCAGTGGCTGATGTGCCGGTCGTGCTCCGCCTTGACCTTCTGGTACGCCGCGTCCGCCGCCAGGGCCTTGCCGACGGCGGCGTTGACGAGCGATTCCCTTTTCTTCCTGTCCGCGGCCTCCGGTTTGCCCTTCAGCTCCTCCTGGATCCGGGCCTCGATCGGCGTCCTCACCCGGCGTTCCTCGGCGGCCAGCTTCCGGGGCAGCTCGTCCAGCTCCGGGTACCAGAAGGGGCCCGTGCGGACATAGCGGAGCGTGCCCTTCAGCTCCGGCCGCGTCGCGATCTTCGCCTGGGCGGCGCGCAGCTCGGCCATGTCGGGGCTGACGTGCGCGTCGCCGTCGACGCCCACCTCCCCGATGACCACGGGCAGGGTGGGTGCCTTGAGCTCGGCGCGGAGGTCCTGGACCAGGTGGACGAAATTCGAGGCGTACTCCTCGAGCACCCGCGGCTTGATCTTCCGGTCCGCGCACATGTCGTTCCAGCCCTGGAACCAGACGAAGCCGCAGAGCTCGCGGGACCGGCCCTTGAGCTGCGGGAAGTCGGTGTCCAGGTGATCCAGGCACTGACGCACCTCCTCCACCATCTTTCGAAAGAAGAGCCCCGACTCGCGCGGCGTGCCCGGGATCTCATACGCCGGTTTCCCGGCGCTCGGCGGGCGGAAATCGCAGTAGAGGTCCTTGCCGCCCCAGCAGGTCTTGATCAGCAGGACCGGCTCCTTGTAGAAATCGCCCAGGCCGAGGCCGAACGCCAGCTCCGGCCCGATGCGGTCCTTGCCGGCGCCCTGCCCGACCGTCAACGGTCCGTGGAGGGTCTCGCTGCCCCGCCGATAGGAGAGGAAGACGTCGTCGCGCACGACGAACGAGCCGTCGTCGTTCCGGATCTTTTTCAGCAGGGACCCCTGCGTCGGGTGGGCGCCCAGGGCCTCGAGCGTGTTGAGCCCGCCCAGGCCCTCCATGTTCGACTGGCCGGCGAGGATGAAGACCTTGACCGGGCCCGGATCGGCCGCGCGGGCGGAGGCGGGGATCCAGGCCAGGAGGGCGAGGAGGCCGGCGAGGGGGATCCGGTCGTTCACGATGCGTCCTTTCCGTTCGGGGATCCGTTCCCTAGGGTTCCTTCTCCTGCGCGGATGAGAACTGAGCCCGGAACCCCTTCACATCCAGCAGCGTCGGGGACGCCGTGCTGGATTCGATCCCGGCGAGGGTCTTGTCCAGAAGCTTCACGCTGTCGCTGGGCTCCTTCCCGCGCTGTTCCTTGGCCAGGTTCTGGCGCATGTCCCTCAGCTGCGGCAGGACCTCTTTGGCGTGGGCGCCGTAGCGGCCGAGGTACTCCAGGCATTTCTGCAGGCGATGCCCCTGGCCCCAGCGGTCCAATTCGATCACCGACACGCAGAGGGGCAGGCCCTCGCGAATGTGCAGCCGCGACAGCAGATCGAGGCCGGCCAGCCGGATGCCGTCGCCGAACATCTCGTCGCTGGGCGCCAGCTGCTGGACCGCCTGGATGATGGCCGGCAACAGCGCCACCAGGTCGCGGTCGGTCAACTTGCCGTAGAGGCGCTGCAGCGACCCGCGGGCGACGCCGTCCTCGTTATCCAGCACCGACCGGATGGCCGGATAGAGCAGCTGGCGGTCGACGCCCTCCAGGGAATCGGCCAGGATGCTGCCGGGGCCGCGCGACCCGGGGTAGGGCGAGAAGAGCGCCGCGGAGGCCGCACGCTGGGCCATGCGCCGCGGGTCGGCCGGATTGGAGCCCGCCGCCATCTTCAACAGGTCGGTCACGCTGGCCTTGCGCGCCTCCGGTCCCAGCGCCGGAAGCGCCGCGCACGCCAGACTCTGCAGCCACGGGTCCGGATCCCGGAGCAACGCCCGCAGCTGAGGCGCCGCCGCATCGGCCCGCGGCCCCAGATCGCCCAGGGCCTCGCACGCCCCGTAACGGGCGTTGCGATCGGGACCGGACAGCAGTTTCAGCAGCGGCGGCACGAAGTCGCCCTCGCTCCGGCCCAGCGCCTGGGCCGACCGTTTGCGCACCGCGGGCGACCAGCTCGACAGGCCGGCCAGCAGCTGGTCGGTCGTGCGCCCGACGTACCCGTCCTTTCGGGAGGAGAAGTAATCGCGTCCCGCGGCGATAACCTCCTCCACCTCCTGGGGGCCCAAGGCCGGAACCGAACACGGCTTCTTGCCGGTCAGGCAGAGGCTCTTCAGCGGCAGCGCGTAGGCCAGCAGATAGGCGCCCGTGCTGTCCCACTTCGTATACTTGCCGTGCTCCTCCTCTCCCGCCGGCGAGCCCTGATAGCGGAAGCGGCCGTCCCAACCCCGGGCCAGATCATAGTACCAGGCCTGCTCCTTCCAGTAGGCGCCCGTGGCCCGCGGACCACAGCGGGAGACGCCGGGCAGCGCCCACAGGAGGTTGAAGAAATTGCCCGTGTGGCCGCGCTCCCGCTCGTCGTAGGCCGCCGTGGACATCCGGGCGTAGAACGCGGCCGCCTCGCGGTCGCCCAGCAGGTCGAAGAGCACCACCGCAGCGGAACATTTCCCGTTGTCCTCGTGCCCGGGCCACGGCTGGTGGTCGCCGTAGGGAATGGCCCCCTTGTTGACGTACCAGCGCAGGAACTGGCTGGCCTTGGCGATCGTCCGATCCACGTCGGGATCCTTCACGCCGGCCTCGCGCGCCACCACCATCGCCGTCGTCAGCACGATGCCCGGCGCGTTCATGCAGCCATACCCGTTGCAGTTCCCGCTCGGCCGGGCGAACTTGTGACCCCAGGTGCCCACGGCGCTTGCGCCGCGGGCGATTTCGCCTGCGAGACGGCGCAGGCCTTGCGTCACCGACGGGTCCCGGGTCGCCAGGGCGTACTCCGCCAGGAACAGGGTCGCGTAGCCGTAATACCACGAAGCAAAGCCGTCCGCCGTGAAAACGGCCACCTTGCCGGCGTAGCTGGCCAACAGCGGACGATATTCGTCCCGCCCCGAGGCCAGCAGGGCCAGCGCGTTGAGGTCGTTGGGTATCGAGACGTTGTCCAGGCCTTTTTCCGCTAGGGCCCGGCATCCCAGCTCGAAGATCCGTTTTGATTTCGGACAATCATACGGGGCGGTCTCGCTGTAGCGGCCCATCACGGCCAGCTTCAGCCCCACGTTCTGCGTCTGTCCGGCGCGCCAGCGGATCAGCCGCAGCACGCCGCCAGCCGGCTCTGTTTCGGCGGCCGTGATGGCGTGGGCGAATTGGATGCGGGCATCGCCACGGAAGGGCTGGTCGCCGACACCCAGAATGACATCGCCGCTATTCAGGATTCCGTCGGCGGGCGAGCCTTTCGCCACGGCGGTCACCAGGATCTGGCGCGCATCGGTCGTCTGGCCCCTGGCCCCGTAGATCCAGCCGCACGCCCCGGTCGGCCCCAGCGTCCAGTCATGGGTGTCATCCGGTTTTTCGCCCCGGGTCAGATCCGGTGGCGCAGACAACGCCCCTTTGGGTGCCGCGTACCCGCAGGGCACGCAGAGAAGGGAAGCGAGCAGGGCACGGGAAAGGGCTCGTGCCGTCAGCCCGGACGTTCGAGCCATGTCCCCGTCCTCCTGAAGAACGCCACACCGCAGGACCGCCAACATGGATGGGAATTGCCGGCGTTCGACCGGAGGGCTTCCCTCCCCGCACGCTACTGGAGCGACGCGCGGACTTCGTCCGCCGCCGCGCCGGACAGGGCGAGGAACCGCTCGCCCTTCGCCACCTCCCCCGCGGCCAGGCTGTAGAAGGCGGCCAGGGCGCAGTCGGGGGCGGTCCCCCCGTCCGCGAGGGCGAGTGCGAGCCGCTTCCGGTCGTCGATCGGCAGCGAGGACCACGCGACGGCCATCTGCGAGCCGCCGCTCTGGATCCTCACCCCGGTCTCCCCGTCGAGCGCGGCCAGTTCGGCCTCTTCGCCGACGATCGAGAACCGGAATCGGAGCCGCCGGCCGGACGCGAGCGCCCCGCCGAGCCGGGCGCGCAGCTTCGCGTCCCAGGCGGCGACCGCCTCCGGCTTCGCCACCGGCTTCGGCTTCGCCTCGGGCGCGGGCTTCGGCGCGGTGTCGGGCCGCGGCTTTTCCGGCGCGGCGGCCGGCCCCCGGAGCGTCGTGCCGTTCAGCCGGGCGAGCGTTCGGCCCGGCTTCAGGGGGGCGCCGCCGATCTGCAGCCGCTTCGCCTTGACGCACAGGAGGAGGCCGATGTTCGCGGAGGTGAACTGGCGGGGGAACCGGAGGTCGCACTCGTTGGAGCGCGACGGCAGGGCGGCGTACCGGCCCGGCTCGTGGGTGCGCATGAGGTCGAGGTACGCCTTGTGGTAGTCCATCACCTTGCGGAACCCCTCGGGATAGGCGCAGGCCAGGCCGAGGCCCATCAGGTGGATCCCGACGCCGGGGCAGCCGTGGCAGTCGGGGAAGTACTGCATGTACTCGGTCGCGAACGTGCCCACGTTCCGGGCGTACGCCTCCGCCTGGGGGTCCTCGAGGCGCGTCAGGGAGTAGCCCAGCATGGCCGCGCCGCAGCGGCCGACCGATTCCATCGGGCCGCGGCCCCCGTCCAGCGCGATGGGCTCCTCCTCCCAGCCCGGCTTCGAGTCCCGGCCGTAGAGGACGCAGCCGTCCTTCCGCGTGATCCATCGGACGCGTTTCCGCACCAGGGCGTACGTCTCCGGGTCGAACTCGACGCCGCACTTGTCCGCCATGGCCCACGCGGTGATGGCCAGCCCTTCCATGATGCCCAGCTCGGGATACCCCCCCCAGTTCTTCTGGTGCTGGAAGACGCCGGGCGAGGTCTGGGCGAAGACGAGGCCCTTGTGGACGTCCATCAAGGCGGGCAGCACGCTCCGGTCGCCGGTGGCCAGGTAGTACTCGCCCAGGAAGATGCCGGCGTAGACCAGGTTCCAGTTGTTCAGCCCCCCGGGTTCCAGGGGGTTGAGCCGCGTCATGCTGCGGGCTGCGCGTTCCACGGACTTCATGTACTGGGGATTGCCGCTCGCCAGGAGGCACAGCCCGCCGGTCGCGGTCACGACGCCGCCACCCGTCCACGCGCTGTCCGTTTCCGCGAGGTACTCGCAGATCTCCCGGTAGAGCAGGTCGGACTTCGTGCACTGGTAGGGGTAGGTTGCGGCGAAGCGGCCGAGGGGGCGCAGGGGGATCTTCACGGCGAGGGGCTTGCCGCCCCGCTTGACGTTCAGGGTGAGCACGCCCTCCTTCTTCCCCTCGCTCTCCTCGATGGCGTTGCCGAGGTCCATCATGGGGCCTTCGTAGCCCGTCTTGGCCTTGTCCCAGTCGAAGCCGAAGGTGTGCGGGGTCGCGAAGGGCCGGTCGTTGGCCCCCACGATCTGGTCCCCGGGCTGGACGCGTCCGTGGGCGGGCGAATCGGGGAAGAAGTGCTTGACCTCGAAGGCAAGGTAGTCGGGACACACAAAGGGTACATGCAC